>JBBQSF010000052.1:0-20343 GCA_038214085.1 Bacteroidales bacterium
GTGTGCATAAAAACAGTATCCTGTCCTTTTACCATAGAAGCAACAGTAAATAAAAAAATTAAAGCAAATATGGAGAAGCGTTTTTTCATTTTAATATCATTTGCAGTGATGCATATATGCCTTGTGTTGAAACTGAGTTTGAGAAAACAAACCCATTCATCGAATTGGTTCCTAAAATTATTTTGAATCTTTTTGCAAATTGTTGTTGAATTTCAATGCCCAGATTCACTAAATCGCCCTTGTGTATTGCAGAGTAACCCCCAATATTTAGATTGGAAGTAAATGCTGTATTTTTGCTTACAGTATATTTAAGGCCAGCAGAATATTGTAATGTATAATTAGAATGAAATCTTTTTTTCAGAATCACAAATACGGATGATTTTGCATTAAGAATACGCTGGTAGCCTATTTCAAGTTTTACAGGAAGCGCAACAATCAAGTCGGAAGTTGTTCCTGAGTAAATATAATTTTGCTTAATGCTGTCGGTGTTTCCGTTTCCAAAGATATTTCCACTAATGTTAAGAATATCGTCAATTACTACTCCTTCAAAGTGTATAGAAGTATCTTTTTTTGTGTTTATAGTTTGATTGTTCCATTTAATATAACCCAAATCAGAAACATCAACATAAAAAACATTGTTGTGAATGCACTGGTAGCTATAATTGAAGTTGATGGATGCTCCTTTTCCTTTACTTGTATATTTTCCTGAAGATGAAGTATCGCTTAAACAAGCCTGATAATTGGCTGTGAGGTCAATATATTCGGCGTCAGGTGCGGTGTAAAGCAAAGCATTTTTAAAGCGGATATTTGTATAATCAGTGCCATTTACAAATCCTACCGAAAATCCAAATGAATGTGAAGCAAAATCTGTTTTGAACTGTTTTATAATACCTAAGCGAAACACCTGATATTGCATCATATTTAGAGAGGCATTCGAAAGATCTGCTGTTTTTCCTTCAAATGCTTTATTTCCACTGAAAAAGAGCTTCATCAGATCGTCTGTGAAATTCATGTCGAGATGAAAATTATTATATACACCAGCACTTATACCGAAATTTTTGCAAGAAAAAAGCGTGTCAAAAACATATCGGAATTCAGCCTTCTGAACGATATCAGCGCCTAGCCGGTTTGTATTTGCAAGTTCGTTATATAAGTGTTGCTTCTTTGTACTGTCAATATAGTCGGAAAATAAAAATGCATTTGTAAAATTGTTGGAAATACTAGTTGATCCAATTTCATAATTAAGTCCAACTGCAATAACATTATTGTTTTCCTGCGCTTTTAATGCAAATGCAGCAAAGAAAAAAAAGAGGTTTAAAATCAATAGTTTATTCATTGTTTAAAGTCATGTTGAAATCACCGCTTAGCTTTAATTTCAATGAATAATTATTGTAAATTCGGGTATATGCATTTGTTGTATTGAATCGGGAAAGTATAATTACTTTTTTTGCATCGTACATTTTTATCAACTTTTCTGACGTTATCAAAACGCTCAGCTTTGTCTGTTTTATTTGAGTTACCTGATTCAGCGAATTGATATATGCTGGAAATATTATATTCTCTGTTCCCAAAAGTGAATCGCTAATTGTATTATTTGCGTCAACAAGGTAAATCTGAAGTTGCGAAGAAAAAGGGAATCCGTTATCTGCAATAAGTGTTAATTTTCCGTTGTTGATCTGATAGCCTTGCTGAGGATTAAGGTTGAAGTTGAGTGTATCTGCAAGGGTAAGATTAGTGGCAATTAACGAAAGTGGAATTTCCATATCAAGGTTTGCTTTAAAACCCGCGGAATTGAATACAAAATCATTACCTGAACTTATATTTCCTAAAGGATTCGTAGCAATATCAAGCGAATATTCAATCTTATCGGGCAGGTTTTCGATAAGCTGCTTGATATTTGAATTGCTTAAATTGTATTCGAAAACACTTGGTATAACAGGGTTTGCAACATTATATGTTTCGTTTGCTCTATTAATGTTGATATATGAGCCAATGAGCGAACTGGCAAGACTTACCGTAGTATTGGTTCGAGTGTTAATGGATTTTATAGAATTAAAAACGAATCGTGCATCCACTCCAAAACCATTGCTAATATGGAGTTTCAATTTAATACTTTCGAGATTTATTTGTCCGCTGATTATTTTATTAAATAAACTGAATTCGGAATATTTTATTCCTGAAGCAACAGAATTGCTCCCAAAATATCCTTTAGCGTAATCAATAATAACATCTTTAAATTGTGCATCAAAAAGCAGGCTGTCGTTATTAGTGACTGTAACCTGATTGCCGTTTGGATCAACCCATGCCTGAGTAACAGAGGTGAGCTTGTTGTAACTGGTGTTGTTCGGTCCTTTTAAATTGATATTGTAACCCGAAATATCAATAATTTTAGTGAATTCATAAGGTGCATTTATACTTGCTGCTGGAATTAATTCCGTAACTTCAAGAAGAATTCCATTGATATCAGCGCAAGGTATTTTGTAAGTGCACAGCATTTTTTCCTGAATGGTATTCCTGATTTTCAAAACTATTTTTCCAGATTTGATTATAGCTCTTGTGAGTTGGGCATCGCCAAGATTAAGATTTTTATTGTCGGTAATGTTAAGTACTTGTTGCCCCGGGTTTGCAGTAATGGTAAGGGGCAGATGAAAATACTGGTGAGTTATGCTATCGGGAAAAGAAACCAGCGAGTCAATAGATAAATTGTACAAAGTATTGTTGTAAACCAGTACCAACGATGAATCCGCATTTGAATGTAAGAGTGAATCCACAAGTAGATTATTAATGGTAAGTTCTGTCTTGATCAAAGGCGTAATGATGTCAGTATCCCAATCAGCATTACCAATATTTTTGCGGCATGCATTGAAAAGTAAAAAAAGAAAAATAATTTCGAAGAAAATTAATAATTTGTTTTTCACACTTATATATTGCGGTGTAAATTTACGAAATTATCTGCTTTAAAATATTTTCATATCTCAATTAAACAATATCTAATTTTGTATTCATGAAATTCTAAAAAAATGAAAGCAGTAATAATTTATAAATCCAAAACAGGATTTGCTAGAAAATATGCTGAATGGATATCCTCCGTTCTTGATGCAGAACTCGTCAATTGCCGTGATTTTGTGAATTCTGATTTCAATAAATATGATGTTGTTATTTTTGGTGGCGGACTCTATGTTGGTGGAATAAATGGAGTAAACATTATCAAGAATAATATAAATCTCTTAAAAGGCAAAAAAGTAATTGTTTTTGCTTCCGGAGCAACACCTAAGCGCGAAGAAACCACAAAAGAATTGTTTGATTTTAATTTTAATGCAGAAGAGCAAAAGCAAATTAAATTCTTTTACCTACGTGGTGGTTTTGATTTTAGCAAACTAGGAATTATTGATAAAATACTTATGACTTTACTGAAATTGAAGCTGCGAATGAAAAAAAAATCCAAACGCAATGCCGACGAAAGTGGAATGTTGGCGGCTTATGCAGCGCCCTGCGATTTTACAAAATTAAAATATATCAACGAACTTGTTGAATATGCGAAAGCATGATCTAGCAAAAAATGTAGTGGTTATTTATATTTTTGAAAGCACAATTCTGTAAACTTATTCAAAGCAATTTCTTATATTTGAATAATATTTACAAGAAATATTTTACATGAAAAAAAATCAGGTCAATAACCCAACTGTTTCTTTAACCAAATTTGCACTTGTTTTATTTCCTGAATTTAAACAGCATAAGAGTTTTCCATTGCTTAATGAATCGTACGAACTTTTTTTTACTGATTCAGCTGAAAAACTGAAAGAAAATTTTTGTGTCTTTTGCACCAATCAAGTTCTTGAAAAAAAGAAATCTATTGAAAGCTGGATGCCATATATTGAATCCAAACTTAAAGATCCCGACAAGAGACATATTTTTGAAATTACAGATCACACAATTACCGAAGATATCGACTTTATTATGCAAATGGCTTATTTTCTCGAAGCCGACGGAGTTTACGTTCACCAAACACATAGCGAAAAAGTTATTTCGTATATTTTGGCTAATAAAAAAATGTTTTCGACCTACATTTCTGATTCACTTTTTATAAGTAATTCTGATGTGTTTAGGAAACAAATAGACACTGTTGATGGTGAATTGCTACAGTTGCTGAAACGACGTACTAATTTGGTGGATGCACTTGCAGATTTAAAAAAACAATACAATGTTCCCATGCTTCAGCATAAGCGCTGGAATGTTCTAATTGAAAAAAGGATGAAAAAAGCCGAACAGTTAGGCCTTGATGCGGCATCAACATTGGAATTGTTTAACGTTCTTCATAAAACTGCTCTGGCAATTCACTTGAAAAGATATTTTTAAAAAATGAACAAGAACAAAAGCACAACCAGACTTGTATTAAAAGAATTGCAAGATTTTCTTAGTAAAAGCAATTATTCCAATGTTTTTGTTTTGACTGATGAAAACACTCACAGGTATTGTTACCCAATGATTTCAGATGTTTTGGGAAATCACAAAGTAATTACTATTAAGAGTGGGGAAGAATTTAAAACCATTGAAACATGCTGTTATATATGGGAAAAACTGTCAGGTTCCGGAGCCGACCGCAATTCCTTACTGATTAATCTCGGTGGTGGAGTTATATGCGATATGGGTGGGTTTTCGGCCTCAGTATATATGCGTGGAATCGATTTTATTCACATCCCAACTTCTTTGTTGGCAATGTGTGATTCGTGTATTGGCGGAAAAACTGCAGTTGACATGAACCATATTAAAAATATTATCGGCTCGTTTACTGATGCGGAAGCTGTGTTTGTATACCCGAAATTTACAGATACATTGCCTGAAAGACATGTTTTGTCAGGCTTTGCCGAAATGATTAAACACGCAATTATTGCCGATCAAAAATTATTTTCAGAATTTGAAGAAATGAATTGTTTGCCTGTAAATTTTGAAGATTATATTTTTAGTTCCCTTACAATAAAACAGCATTTTGTAAGTCGAGATCCTTACGAGAAAAATCTGCGTAAAGCCTTAAATTTCGGTCATACCATTGGTCATGCAATTGAAAGTTACTTTCTTGAAAATTTTCCTGAAAATTATTTGTTTCATGGCGAAGCTATTGCTCTGGGAATGCTTACTGAAAGCCACATTGCCTATACACAAAAAATGATTGATAAATCTCAGATGAACAGGATTGCCGACTTTATTTTAAAATATTTCAAAAGTCCGATACTTACTTCTAAAAATGAAATAGAAATCATAGCAAAAAAATGTTTGAATGATAAAAAAAATATTGGAGGAAAAATAATGTTTTCGTTACCTGATAAAATTGGAAATGTTAAAGTAAATATTCCTGTTCCTCTTTCAAATATAATAAAATCTTTGACCAAAGTGCTTCCAGTTTCCGGATGCTGATCTCGTTTTTATGCAAACAGATTACTATAAAATACTCAATATTTCCCGTAATGCAACTCAGGATGCGATTCGAAAAGCTTATCTTACTCGTGCAAAACAGTATCATCCTGATGTAAATAACGGAAAAGATGCCAATTCTGAATTTCAGCTCATCAACGAAGCTTATCAAACATTGATTAATCAGGACAAACGCAAATGGTACGATTTTAAACTGAAATATCCTACAACTACCGGTTTGTCATCTGGGCATAGGGGAGCAGGAGCACATGCAGAGCGAAGGCATTCATATTATTCCGAACAAGACCTTAGAAAAAAGCAGAATAGCCAGCAGAAAGCGGAAGATAAATATATTAAAACCCTTTTCGATAAAGTGCTTTTCTATTTTTTAATTTTTACAGGCGTATTTGCCATTATTTTCGGAATTGTAAGGCTGTTAAACGAAAAATGGGAAGGAATAAACGATTTAAGCGGTATCATATTCGGAGTCTGGTTTGTTTTACTTCTTTTATATGGCTGGAATGCTTTGAGTAAGTGAAATTTATTTTTTGTAAGAATATTCATAAAGTTCACAGTAGGTTTTTGTCCCATTTGCAGCGTGTTCAACTTTTTCAGGAAGTGAAAATTGATTGTAGCTGAATTTGTCAGTGAAGCTTCTTTTTGGAGTGCCATTTTTATTATAAAAAGTGTAAGTATTGTTCATTTGAAAACCATTATCGTTAGATTCTGTTTTATAAGAATAGTGAATTAATCCGCTTTTTTTGTTGTAGGAATCATATTCGTATGTATTACTGTACTTGTTATTCAAAATAGCTTTTGAAATGAGTTTTTGATCCTTGTTATAGGTCAGATTACTCAATAAAATACTATCCTTACTAAAGGTCATTACTTCTGTAACAATTTTATCATCCTGAGTATTGATAACTGTTTTCACAAAAGATCCATCAGGGTTTATTTCTACTTTGCGGCAAACAAGGGCTGTATCTTTATTCTTCATCGAAACCAATTCGCCCTCAGGTTTGCAGTCGTGTAGCCATGTATATATTATTTTTCCTTTGCTGTTATATAATAGGGTTTTTGATAATTTTTTATCAGTACCGTATTCGTATTTCCAGGTTTGATATTTTTTATCGTTTTTATAATAATCAGTTTGTGTCAGCAAATCTCCGGTAACAGTATATGCAACGCGTTGTTTGATGTCCTTTCCTCCCTTTTTATAAATTTTTACTTCTTTATATTGAATTTTTGAATAAAAGGACGTCTCCGTTTTATTTAGGATTTTTCCTTTTTTATTTAACTGGGTTTGACTGGTTATAAAATTATTTTCATCATAAGTAAAGGTAGTGGTTACAGGTTTATTTTGAGTGGAGTAAAATATTGAATTCACAATTTCACCTTTGTGATTAAAATTAAGTAATGAATTTATTTTTTTTGATTTCACTTTTCCTTTTTTGGAATAATTTTCATGCATCAGTGCAACAGAAGCAACATTATTCTCCGATACCAAAACCTTCTTTTTGTCAGTGTTCCACATATAATTATTATAAGAAAGGAAGTTATTGATGTACTTATATTCCGTTTTCTGAGCAAAGGAATTGCCAACAATAATTGCAAAAGCAAAAAGGAGTAGTTTTTTCATAAAATAGGATTTTAGTTTCATTAAAGTTAAACGAATTATTTTTTGCAGTATTGTGTTAATGAGATATTTAGTTTCTAAATAGAGAATCAAAAGCTGTTAACAAAACTGAAATAATCATCAATATCCTTTTTCAACAATTTCCACTAAGGCCTTAATCAAATTATTTTGCAGCGTATCCGACGGATTTTCTGGAATTTCGATAGTTACGACTTCCTTATGCAAATCTTCGCCAAAATAACTGCCAAGCGAACCAGGAGTTGAGTAGCCAATATCATCTTTAAACTCTTGTCCTGTAATATCAGAAATAAAATTTGCAAGATTATAACCTGTGCCATCATATTCAACACAATTCAGAAACTGGTGCAACACAATTATAGCGCTTGGGTTATAAATACTATCGATACGTAAAAGAAGTTTGCTTTCCATTTCTGAGGCAGGAAAATTGCCACCCCAATACGTTTTTTTATTTTTTTTTAATTTTGCCGAATCCTGAAAAGCCCAATTTAAAGCGGGGAAATTTCGGTTAATATCAACTTTATTTGAATTGGTTCGGGTATTGTTGAAATTTCCGTCTGGATTAAGAGAAGGAATACAAATCAATGTATTTTTTAAATTTTCTTTTGCAAATAATTCATTCAAAACTTTAACAGAGGTAACTATTCCTGACTTTTCATTACCATGAATGCACCCAATAAGTAAAATGGTTGATCCGCTGTTACCAGCCTTGTAACACCTTATTTCGTGATTTTCGGGAGTCTGTTTAGTAAATAACAAATTTTCAATATCCCCATTAAAAAGGAATGGAAAAGTCATTGAAAGAAAATAAATTCCAACAGTAAAAAATGTATTGGTCAGATTTAGCAGCATTATAGAAAACTTATTGCAAAGGTAAAGTTTTTAGGAAAAATTCAGCGAACGAAAAATTGAGAAATTTACTTAACGAAATAAGCAACCTTTTCAAGTGAAGTGATCATACTGTATTCCTCTAAATATACTTCTTCTGGTACATTCAACGAACGGGGAGTGAAATTTAAGATGCCTTTAATTCCTGCCTTTGACAGTTTTTCTGCAACATTCGGGGCTTCGGCGGCAGTAACTGAAATAATTCCGATACTTACATGGTGTTCTGCAATTTTCTCTTTCAGTTTATCAAAGTGATAGCAAGGAATTCCGGAATATGTTTTATTGATTTTATCTTCATTAATATCAAAAGCGGCTACTATGGTTAGTTTGGTTCTTTTACCCTTGAAGTAATTAACGATAGCTTTTCCCAGGTTTCCAAGCCCAATAACAGCTACATTTAAACCTTCGGTGGTGTCAATGATACTTGCAATCAACTCTATTAGATCTCTAATATTATAGCCTTTGCTCTGACTTCCCGAATAGCCAATAAGCATAATATCGCGCCTTACCTGCACAGGAGTTATATGCAATAATGCGGCTAGTTCATGCGAAAATATTTGCTCCTTGTTTGTAAGTAAACAGGTAAGTAAAGTGCGACGGTATTTACTTAGGCGCTCAACTGTTTTTTCGGGAAGTTTTGGCATAATACCTGTATTTTGAATCGTTGTGAATAGAATAACAATTCAAAAGTAAAGAAAAAAGCAACAAAAAAAAACTTTAATTCAGTTCGGCAATAATTTTTTCTTTCATGAATGCCACAGTTCTTTCAAGATTCGATAATGCCTTGTATGTTATTCCTTCCTGAAAATCCCATTCATAACCTTTAATATGAATCAGAAATGTTTTAGGTGTTTTGTGATAAATTTTATTGCATAAATCCAATATATAAGCACTCGAAACAGCATGCATACTGAATTCAATTTTTGCGTCGGAAGGGGACACTTCTGTAATTATGAAGCTGTCAATATTTTCGAGTGATGCATCAACAAAATATACTTCATCATAATTGCTGATTACTTCGGCATCTTCGATATTTAACTGGTAATTGCTGTCGGTAAAAACATGGTTAATCTCTTGTTCTTTGATCCATTCAGCCATAATATCAATGAAGGAATTTCCCAGTCCGTCGTCCTGTCGTCCGGGATTACCGTAAGCGTAAAGCAGAATTTTGTGCATGATATATTTTTGCTGCAATATTAATAAAAAAAGCCCACATTTCTGCGGGCTTTTCAAGTTTTAAATGAAATTATTACGATTTTTTGCTATCTACAAGATTGCCTTTTGAGTCGTAAAGTTTCATGTCGAGAGGCATTTTTCCAAGTGCATGTGTTGCACAGCTGAGGCAGGGATCGTAAGCGCGGATCACAACTTCAACAGCATTCATCATGCCTTCGCTAATCTGAGCCTGACCATTCATCATCGCTTTTGCAACAAAATTTACCCCATTGTTCATTGGAGTATTATTGTTTGTAGTAGAAACAATAAGATTAGCCATAGTGATCTGATCGTTTTCGTCAACTGCATAATGGTGGAATAAGGTTCCGCGTGGAGCTTCAATTAAACCAACACCTTCGGGCTGACGTTGTCCTTTAACAACCAGGTCGTCTTTTTGCAGATCAGGATCGTTCAAGAGTTCTTTCATCATTTCTGCAGAGTGGAGTAATTCGATTAAACGAGCATAATGTGTATGCATACAATGGTTGTTTGGTTTGCCATTGGTTAATGCTTTGTAAATTTCGAATTCTTTTTGAGCAAGAGGCGAAGGGATAAAATCGCAAGTGTTCAAACGTGCTAATGGTCCAACACGGTACCAGCCTTTTTCTTTGCCAAGACTAGTAAGATATGGAAATTTCATGTAGCTCCAATTGCGAACTTCTTCTTGAATATATTTGTAATAATCTTGATAATCCACATCGTCCAAAATCTTATTTCCGTCGGTGTCAACGGCTCTGAGAACACCATGATAAAGATCAAGCGCACCGTCTTCTCTAACAAGGCTTAAGTGGTTTGAAGGGAAATAAGAGAAGTTGTCGATAAATGATTTATTTTGCGCATAATAACCTTTAAAGAAATCAAGCGCTCCCTGTGCCCAAGCAATCATAGCATCAATATTCATTGGATCAGCGCCATGAAGGAAAGTATCGCGTTCTGCGATGCTGAGGTTTTTGTTGATACCACCAGGAATTGCTCCTGTACCATGAATTTTTTTACCTGCTGTGGCGGCAATAATTTCTTGACCAAATTTACGCATCATAACGCCTTGAACAGCTAAGTCTGGGTGTTTCATTGCAACTCCAATTACGTTACGCATAACAGGATCGCTATCATATCCGAATAATAAATCAGGAGATGCAAGATGGAAAAAGTGAAGTGCATGCGATTGGAACATTTGTCCGTAATGCATGAGTCTTCTCATTTTTTCGCCGGTGGCAGTGAGGCCTTTTCCGGTTCCTGCGCCAACTACAACATCCATAGCTTTAGCAGCAGCAAGATGGTGGCTAACAGGACAGATTCCGCATAAGCGCTGAACAAGAACGGGAGCTTCCCAATAAGGGCGGCCCTGAACAAAACGTTCAAATCCTCTGAATTCAACTATATGCAAGCGGGTTTGTGCAACATTATTATTGTCGTCGAGGTGAATAGTGACTTTACCATGTCCTTCAACTCGGGTTACAGGTTCTATTGTTATTTTTTGTGCCATTTTTTTACTTTTTTTAATTAATCAAATTTAATGACTTCGTAAGGTAAATCCATTTCGCTACCGGTTACAAGAGCTGCAACTGCGTTCCAGATTAAATCAGCTCTCGGAGGACATCCGGGAAGATAATAATCAATCTTCACGATTTCGTGACAAGGATAAACTCTGTCAAGAATCATTGGAAGTTCTTCATCGTTAGGAAGTATTTTTTCTGTATTTGATGAAGTGGTTGGTCCATGCAGATAAGCTTCTTCGAGACATTCTTTAACAGAAATTCCGTTACGTAATGCAGGAAGTCCGCCCATGATAGCGCATTCGCCAAGTGAAATCAATATTTTACAATTTTTTCTGAATTCTTTTAACACGTGAATGTTTTCACTGTTACAGCAACCGCCTTCAATAATACCAATATCACACTGTTTGGTGAAAGTTTTGATATCATCAATAGGGGATTTATTGAATTCTACGAGTTCGATTAGTTTTAATATACGGTCGTCGATGTCGAGGATGGACATGTGGCATCCAAAACAGCCGGCCAATGATGTTGTAGCAACTATAGCTTTACTCATTTTTGTGGTTCCTCCGGTTTTATTTATTAATATTTTCTATTTCGCTTCCAATGGCTTTTTTGTCGTACTTGCGTGTTCCGATAGGTTCATCGAAACCTTTGCCTTTACGAATAATTGCACCAACAGGGCAAGTGTCCATTGCTTTTTGTGCAAGTTCATCCGACATATTTTCAGCCAGTTTGAGATCAATATTTATCTCGAGGTTTGCACCGCGGTTACGGAATGCAAAAATGTTCCGGCCTTTTTCGTCTTGTATGAGACGGATACAGCGTTTGCAAAGAATACATCTGTTGCGATCGAGATAAATTTTTGGTGCAGTTGCATCTATATCTTTCTTTGGGAAAGTATAAGGGAAGCGAGGAACCATCATTTTATAGCGGTAAGCAACTGCTTGCAATTCGCAATTGCCACTTTTTTCGCATGAAGGACAAAAATGATTTCCTTCAACAAAAAGAAGTTCGATAATAGTATTACGTAAATCATTAATTTCTGCAGTATCACTTTCAATAACAGCGCCTTCGTCGCATGGAGTAGTACAGCTGGCCATAAAACGTCCGTTAACTTTTACAGTACAAACTCTGCAAGAACCAGCAGGATGATGATCTCTTAAATGACATAGCGTTGGGATATATACACCGTTATCAGCGGCGGCATCAACGAGTATCTGACCTTTCTGGGCAGTACATTCTTTTCCGTCGATGGTAAATTTTATTGTTTCGCTCATTTTATATTAATTTTATTATTAACAATGGGATTAATTACTGTTTGGAACTCTTCCAACATAGTCGCATGATTCGGCAACTGATTTTGCCATATCGAAATGTGAATCAAACTCATCGCTCATTCTAACACGTTTTTCATAAAGTGGTTTGAAATTTTCGAGCGTAGAAATTACAGAATTTGAAGATGTTTGTCCAAGTCCGCAACGGGTAAGTTTGCGAATTGAACGTCCCCATTCGTCCATATCTGCGAGGTCTTTTTTAACACCTTCGCCGTTAACGATTTTTTCCATACGGTCTCTTAACAGAACATTAATGCTGCGGCATGGAGTACAAGAACCACATGATTCTTCTACAAAGAATTCCATGAAATTGAGAACTACATCTTTTAATAAATCGCGTTTGTTTCCAATAACAATCATTGCACCGCCTGTTGCCAAGTCTTCGAGCGCAATTTTACGACCGAATTGTTCCGGGTTTAAACACACTCCCGATGGTCCTGCAACTTGAACAGCCTGAACATCTTCGGCTCCACACATTTCGAGCATTTCAGTAATGGTCATTCCCCATTCAATTTCATAGATACCAGGGTAACGGCAATCTCCAGAAATACTGAGAACCTTTGTTCCTGCTGATTCCTGTGTTCCAAAACCTTTGTACCATTCTCCACCGTTTTCAATAATTTTAACAGCAGCACAGAATGTTTCCACATTGTTGATAATAGTAGGTTTGTTCATATAACCTTTTTGTACAGGGAAAGGTGGACGGTTACGTGGTTCGCCACGTTTTCCTTCGATTGATTCAATTAATGCTGATTCTTCACCACAAATATAAGCACCAGCACCAAACTGGATTTTAATATCAAAGTTGAAACCTGCTTTTCCACCTGCATTTGTACCAAGCAAATTTTCATTTCTCATTTCTGCGAGTACACTTTCAAGATATGCTTGTAAGAAATGGTATTCATAACGAAGATAAAGAATGCCTTCTTTTGCACCAATTGCATAACCTGCAATAGCCATTCCTTCAAAAACCATTTTAGCTTTTTCGGTAAGAAGTACTCTGTCTTTGAAAGTTCCTGGTTCGCCTTCGTCGGCATTGCAAAGCACATAATGTTCACCTTCGTTGCGGGCACAGAAATCCCATTTCATTCCTGTTGGAAACCCAGCACCACCACGGCCTCTTAAACCTGATGCTTTTACTTCGTCAATAACAGCTGATTGACCTAATTGAACAGCTTTTTTCAGAGATTTTCCTGATTCAAAACTGGCAAATACTACTGGTCCTTCTTTACGGATATTGTTTTGAACCATTGCTTTTACGAGAGGAAGAGCGTTATTTCCATCTCCATAAACAGTGATCATTTCTTCAACAGTTTTTCCGGTTTTCATTGCTGCAAAAAGTTCTCCAACAACAGAACGGGATAATTTTGTAAAAACCTTGCCATTGATAAGGGCAGCAGGTTCCTGATCACACATTCCAATACAAGAAGTATAGAACAATCCAATCATGCCATCAGAAGAAACTTCTCCGAATTTGCATCCGGCAAGTTTTTCAAATTCTTCGGCAACTTCTTTAGCGCCCATCATCATGGATGTTACACTGTTGTTTAAATACACAGCATACTTTCCACTTGGCTGGTTGGTAAAAAAATGATAGAAAGAGCGTGTCTGTTCTACATCTACTTCAGAAATGTTCATTTTTTCAGCAATCAATTTAATCGCTTCATCAGGAATGTAGCCCATCGAATTGCGAATATCGATAAGGATATTCATCATATTCAATTGGTCGTTCCCGTACTTTTCGAGGATGCTTGTTACGGTCATTGTCATATTTAATTATTTGTTTGAGTTGTTACTTTATTAACCTTCCAAAATTAACTTGTTTTAAATTACTGACAAAATTTTTTTTAGGTTTTACTATCTATTTATAATGTTTTTAGAAGAATTCTAAATACAATAAGGCAAAAAAAAGAGGGAATTTTAATCCCTCTTAAAAGTTAATCAATTATTTTTATTTTGAATTTAAGCTGTCAAGAACTCCTGACTTGATAAGTTGCTCGGCTTGTGCATCAATACGTGCATTGCAATCCTTTGCTGGACAAGTGATAGCTGGTTCTTTATGTTTTTTATTATCACCAGGTTCCCAGCCCATAACAAAATACAATACAAAGAAGCCTAAGATGTAGGCCAAAGTAACATGCCAACCTTTACGTAACCATAACAAAACGTTTCTTGATTCTGGGAACTTATTAGTAATAGCAACCCCTGCAGAAGAACCAAACCAAATCATTGATCCACCAAAACCTACGGCATACGCCAACATACCCCAATCGTAGTGGCCTTGTTCGAGGCAAAGTTTTGTAAGCGGAATATTGTCGAAAACGGCTGAAACAAACCCGAGAATGAATGCGGTCATCCATGATGCGTCAGGTAATGTTTCAACAGGCATTAACGAAGCAGCAGTAACTAAGCACAATAAGAAAATGGTTCCTTTTATTGATGCAGGAACTTCGCCCCATGGAATTTTGCGGAATGTGGCACCAATTAATAAGGCAATCCAAACACCAAGAGCTGGCATATCGTAGTAAACATTTGAAACAATAGCACCAGTAAGAATGAGAATTACAATAAGTAAACGCCCCCAATCCACTTTTGCTCCTGGTTTTGCATCGGCTGTGATACGTTGAAATTTGTCCTGCTGACGAGCTGCAAACCAAACAACAACAACAAGTGCAACACCCGCAGCAACAAATGCATGAAGTACGTTAAACGCAGAAACACCGTCAATCCACATCATAGTGGTGGTGGTATCACCCACAATACTTCCAGATCCACCTGCATTACTTGCTGCTACAATAGCTGCGATATATCCAATATGTACTTTGTTTTTAAAAACTACAAGTGCAATAGTACCGCCGATCATGGCCGCTGCGATATTGTCAAGAAATGAAGAAATAATGAAAACGAATATCAGCAAAACAGCAGGACCTTTCCAATCGTTGGGTAAATATTTTGGAAGAATATCAGGAACGCCCGATTCTTCAAATATTTTTGCGAGAATACCAAATCCAAGCAGCAAACCAAGAAGGTTTACTAAAATACCCCATTCTCCCTGACGAAGATTTTTATCGGCAAGTTGCGATATGAATGAATTTTCTCCTAAAAAATGCTCAGCAAAAGGATACCCTGAAATAAAAATCAATTTATAAAGTACAATTGATGACAAGCCAATAATTGCCACCCAAAAAGTTTGATTATGGAAAACTGCAACTCCAAAAAGAGTTAATGCGAAAAGAATAAATTCAATTCGGATACCACCAATTGATGCGCTTGATGCGCCACCTTCGGCAAATGCCCATATAGGCACTACAATAAAAGCTGCAAGTAGAAACAGCCATTTAAACATGTTTTTAAGCATAGTGATTAAATTTAAAGTTAATTTTTGGGAATTGATAATAGCGAAAAATGAATAATCCTAAATCAAAGTATTTTATTAATATTAAAAAATACAGTTAGTAAATAAAAAATTGAAATGAAATTATTCAAACAAATAGGAATCAAGAAATCAAAGTTTTAACTTATCAGAAAAACTGAAAACTTTTTGAATCGCCAATAATTTATTAAGCGAAATTTTCAAGTTTGAATCATTTGAAAAACTGTGATTGGGAGAAAAATTGGGAATTTTGTTGATTGATGCAAGGGATTTTGCGCATTTTTTTATGAACGCATTTTCAACTTTTTCAAAAAGGGATTTTGTTTTTTCTAAATTGTTTGATGTTTCCTTTTTTTTGTGAAGCATTACTGACTCATTTAATAACCCTGAGGAGTTAAACTCAGAAGTTGTAATAATGCAGTCGGTTTGTTTTGAATGGTTATCTATATTGACATTGTATATGGAGATATAGTGATTTGCAGCAATAGAAGTTTCACTAAAACCATTGATTAGAAAAATAAAAAAAAACAATAAAAACGTAGATTTGGAGTAAAATCTATAACACAAAAAAAACAGCCGTTTGATTTTTTTATTCACATTGCAAAATTAGTGAATAATCAAACGGCTGAAATAAAAAAAATAAAAAATTTATTTTAGTGTATCTTTAAATTCACCAGCTTTATATAGAACATCAAATTTAGCTTTTGCTGCAACTGGGCAATCAGGAACAGGGCAATCAATTGCCGGTTCTTTATGTTTTTTATTGTCGGCAGGTTCCCAACCCATGAAAGCATAAAGTGCAAAAAATCCCACAATATAAGCCAGCATAACGTGCCAGCCCTTGCGTATCCATAGCATAACATTTCTTGCTTCAGGGAATTTGTTTGTAATAGCCACCCCTGCGGATGAACCAAACCAAATCATTGAACCACCAAATCCTACTGAATAAGCAAGCATACCCCAATCGAAATGGCCCTGATCGAGACATATTTTTGTTAATGGGATGTTGTCGAATACTGCTGAAACAAATCCTAGAATAAATGCCGACATCCAAGAAGCATCTGGTAAGGTTTCAACAGGCATCATTGATGCTGCAGTTACAAGGCATATAAGGAAGATTGCACCTTTTATTGAAGCAGATATTTCGTGCCATGGCATTTTTTTGAAAGTAGCGCCTATGAGTATTGCGGCCCAAACTCCAAGTGCAGGCATATCATAATAGATATTTGAAAGAATTGCACCCACAAGAATAAGGATAACAACAAATAATCGCCCCCAGTCGGCTTTTACACCTGGTTTTGCATCGGCTGTTATACGCTGATGTTTATCTTGCTGACGGGAAGCAAACCATGCAATAATTATTAAGGCAACGGCAGAGGCAACAAAAGCATGTAAAACATTGAAGGCAGAAACACCATCAATCCACATCATGGTTGTAGTGGTATCACCAACCACGCTTCCTGCACCACCGGCATTACTTGCAGCCACAATACCTGCAATATATCCAATATGAACTTTGTTTTTAAAAACAATAAGTGCAATGGTTCCACCGATCATTGCAGCAGCAATGTTATCGAGGAATGAAGAAAGAATGAAAACAAAAATTAAAAGTACAAAGGGACCTTTCCAATCATTTGGAAGATACTTAGGCAGAATATCAGGAATGCCTGAATCTTCGAAAATTTTAGCCAGAACAGCAAATCCAAGAAGCAATCCTAATAAATTTAAGAGAATGCCCCATTCACCCTGACGCATTTCTTTGTTTAAAAATTGTTCAAGAATCGGGTTGCTACCGAAGAAATGTTCAGCAAAGGGATATCCTGAGATAAAAATTAATTTATATAATACAATAACAGTTAAGCCGGTAAGGGAAACCCAAAATGTGTGGTGATGGAACAATGCAACTCCAACAAGTGTAAGTCCGAATAAAAAGAATTCGATGCGGATTCCTCCAATTGAAGGGCCAGTGGCACCGCCTTCAGCAAAAGCCCAGAATGGGACAACAATAAATGCCGCCAGTAAGAAAATCCATTTTAATACATTTTTTGACATAGTTTTATGTGTTTGTTAATTAATAATTATTTAACTAATCCAGAAAAGCCCATGAATGCAAGTGATAATAATCCTGCAGTTACAAGGGTTAAAGGAAACCCTTTCATTCCCTTAGGAGTTCCAGTCATTTCCATTTGTTCTCGGATACCTGCCATTAAAATAAGTGCAAGAGTAAATCCAACCGCGATAGATGAAGCATAAACTACGCTTTCTATTAAATTGTAATCTTTTTGGATGGCAAGAATTGCAATACCAAGTACAGCACAATTGGTTGTGATTAATGGCAAATAAATACCCAAAGCTTGATATAAAGGCGGTGCTGCTTTTTTAAGAATAATCTCTACAACTTGAACTAAAAAGGCTATGATGAAAATAAAACAAATAGTCTGCATAAATTCAATATCAAGAGGAATCAGGATATAATGTGAAATAAAATAGGTAACAAAGTTAGCAAGAGCCATAACAAATACAACAGCTGCACCCATTCCTATTGAGGTAGAAACCTTTCCTGAAACACCAAGAAAAGGGCAGATGCCTAAAAATTGAGCAAGTACAACATTGTTAACAAAGAGTGCAAGTATAATAATTTTAATAAATTCCATAACTCAGTTTTTATGATTTTTTTGCTTTCAGTTTATTAAAAATTGCAATAAGATATCCATAGGTAATAAAAGCACCCGGAGGTAAAATGAAAATTAACATCGTTTTGGCATTCTCGCTCACTAATTTAATGTCGAAAATTGAACCATTTCCGAACAATTCTCTTATAGATCCCATTAGTGTTAGAGCAAGTGTAAAGCCTAATCCCATTCCTATTCCATCTAGTATTGATGCAGTAACTGAATTTTTTTGAGCAAAAGCTTCGGCGCGGCCAAGAATAATACAGTTAACAACAATCAATGGGATAAAGATTCCTAATGTTTTGTATATGTCAGGAAAGTATGCTTTCATCGAAAGATCCACAATTGTTACAAAAGTTGCAATAATAACAATAAATGCAGCTATACGAACCTTATCAGGAATAAAATTTTTAAGTAATGCAATAAATAAGTTTGAAAAAACAAGAACAAAAGTTGTTGCAGCTCCCATTCCTATTCCATTGCTTGCGGCAGTGGTAACAGCTAATGCTGGGCAGGTTCCCAATACAAGTACAAATGAAGGGTTTTCCCTAATTATACCGTTTGTTAAAGCTTTAAAATTACTCATTCGTTCCTCCTTTATTTTCTTTTCCACCAAAATTTTTCATATACCCATCATACGCTTTTTGAGTTGCATCACAAAATGCACGTGATGTAATGGTAGAGGCAGAAATAGCATCAACATCTCCACCATCTTTTTTAACTTTAAGATTAAATTCTTTTGGATTTTTTCCGTTAAACTGGTCTTTCCATTTGGTCTTCATTTTATCGCCAAGTCCTGGAGTTTCCTTTTGTTCAAGAATAGCAATATTATTTATGTTACCGTCTGGTTTAAATCCAACCATAATATCAAACCGACCAGCAAAAGCCTTTGTTGTAAATGTTTTAACAGCACATCCTACCATTTTTCCTCCTTTGGTAGCTGTAAAATAGGTTAATCCGTCTATTTCTTTGACTTCTTTTGTAGGGTCGTTGTCAAAAGCAGGAAGTACTGCTTTAAGTGCTGCAATTTCTGCTTTTTTTGCAGTTTCAGCAATAGGTTTCAACGTGGCAACATAAACAAAACCCAATGCTGCCGACATTCCCATACTTATAAAGAACAGACTTAAAATCATATTCTTTACTGATGATTGTAATTTAGCCATTTTTAACTACCTCCCCAAATTGTTTTGGTTTAAAACCTTTATTAATTAATGGAACAAGTGCATTCATAATTAGGATTGCAAACGAAACACCTTCGGGATATGCACCCCAAACTCGAATTAAGACCGTGAGTAAACCGCAACCCAATCCAAATAAAAGCATTCCTCCTTTCGTCATTGGCGAAGTTACCATATCTGTAGCCATAAATATTGCACCTAGCATTAAACCACCGGCAAGCAAATGAAACACGGGGTCAATGTATTGTGTTGGGTCAATGAGATAAAGAATTCCGGTGAATGCAAAAACTGTAAAAATGAAGGAAACAGGAATGTGCCAGGTAATGATTCTGCGAAGCAACATAAACAGCCCACCTAAAATAATCGCAATTGCGGATACTTCTCCCAGTGAGCCGCCCATGTTTCCTAGAAACATATCTAAATGTGAAGGTGTAGAGGCTAAAATTTGAGTCATACTTTCGCCCTTAGCCAAGCCTTCTTTAACAATTCCTAGCGATGTTGGTCCTGTAAGCGCATCAACAATAACCTGACGGTTTACAATTGGCAGAGGCCATGATGTCATATCAACTGGAAATGAAATCAGCATAAAAACACGACCAACAAGTGCCGGGTTGAAAGGATTTTTCCCTAAACCACCATAAGTCATTTTTGCAATGCCAATGGCTACAATTGAACCAATAACAATCATCCAAATGGGTAAATTGCTGGGGACATTTAATGCCAATAAAACTCCTGTAATTACTGCCGAACCATCGCTAATTGAATTTTCTTGCTTAAGGAGAAATTTTTGGATGAGGTATTCAACAATTAAACATGATGCCACTGCAATTGCCGTAAGAATAATTGCTCCGATGCCGAAATACCAAAATGAAACCAATGTAGTAGGGACAAGTGCAAGCACTACACCCCACATTATTTTTTTAACACTCTGATCACCGTGTATATGCGGCGATCCTGAAACGGTTAATATATTTGCCATAAAAAATATTATTTTACTCTTGTTCTGATTATCTGACCAACTTTATTTTTTGCAATGCGAAGGTTATCTAAAAGTGGGCGACCTGAAGGGCAGGTAAATGCACAGGAACCACATTCAATACAATCCATTACTCTTAAACTTT
>JBBQSF010000053.1:0-20134 GCA_038214085.1 Bacteroidales bacterium
TTGTAAGCGTTGTCGCTTTGGTCTTGAGCAAAAATAAGATTTGCCATTACCGTTAAAAGGCCGAATGTTAAGAATATTTTTTTCATTTTGATGTTTGTTTGATTGTTATTTTTTGTGTTAATAGTTGAAGTTGCAAATTTATTATTGTTTGTCAAAAAATGTTGTTCAAAGTCGTAAAGTTTCAAGTTAGCAGTGTCCCCATAGAATTACAGCTAACGTTTGAGTGTAGCAGCAGTAAGGGATTGCGGGCTACTTTCCTGTCTGCCGACACCGAAGTTTGAGCGGGGCAGAATGCTTGATTTACCACTGAAACCCTTATTGCTGCTACACTTTGTTACCAACTGGGCGTTCTTGTCTGTCAATGGTTTGAGATATTTTTTCAATTCAGTCATTCCGCATTTTTTGTCTTAAAAGATTTAGATTTTAGTGTCGGCACAGCCAGTGGTGTTGACAGACAAGCTCTTTTGCAATTTTTGGTCGCGCGTAGACTTGTGCGAATTACAAATGTGCTTTACTGTGTGCGATTGCATTTTACTCATTTTATTTAAAATCATATTCAAATCCAAAAGACCATAAAGGATATTTTTCCCAAAAATTGAACGCATTAGCCTCGAAGATAAATGATTTATGTTCAAATCTCAATGCTGGACTAAAATTAGTATAATTGTCACCCGATTTTGAGCTATTTATTTGTACTGCACATCCAAGAGCAATATTTTTATTGACTTTGATATAAAAATTTGACCAATCCCAAAAAAAACTGTTGTATTGATCTTCTAAATCATAAGTATATTGACACTGGGTTGAAGAAGTAAATCTTTTATAATCTATTTTTAGGTTAAAACCCGGGGATATTCCTTTCATTTGTCCATAAACTAAACCAATCATTGGTATAAATTCATAGTATAATTTTTTGTCATGCTCATATGACTTGCCAAAATATAAAGACACCGTTTTCTTATTTTCATAATTGTATCTTGCTTCTAAATAGTAATCTTTTATATAAATCCAAGCTTGTGGAATCATCGTTGGCATTTCTGCATCTGTCCATTCAATTGTATTATAAATACCAGCTCCATTAATCAATTTTTCTTCCTTTTGTGCTTCACAATGCATAGAAAACAATATTATAGAAAAAATTAAAAAATAAAATTGTTTCATCCTCTTGAATTTTACTATGATATTGATAGCAAATATGCACCAATAATGGTTATGCTTATGGCAATAATTTTCTGCCATAGGTTTTTTGCTTTTATTTTTTCTTTTGTAATTTCAGGAAAGAAAACTGTCAAGAATATGCCAATTATTAAAGCAAAAATCGGTTGAAAAGAATCTATAAGTAATACTAGTGCTACAGGTGCGAGCATGTATGAAAAAGCAAATGCAAGGTTTCCTAGTATATACAATAATTCGTTTACAGCACTAAATGATAAAATTGCTTTAGAATTATTTCGTATTGCTGAAAGAAAATTGATGCGGTATGAACGCATAAATATGAAAAGGCAGATACCCGCCAGTACAAGCATAAGATGCTCCCAGAAAAGTGATCGCCAAACATTCTCTTCTAATGCTACCGCCTTGAATAAAACTGAGCCGGTTGCCCAAAATAAACATGCAAAAACCATAGGCAGGATGGTTTTTCTGCGAAGTTTAAACTTGTTCTCAGAATTTATTTCAAAAGATATGACTGATGTGCCAAGAATGATCGTTGCCATAGATATAAGCTGTATATGATTCAGTGTTTCTCCAAGAATAAAGTATCCTAATATATAACCAAATACTGGAACAAGCTGGTAAAAAACGATTACTACTGAAGCTTCCTCGTCTTTTAGTGCTATAAGATAACACCATAATACTCCTACATTGAGGATACCTACAACTGAAAGAACAAGAATATTTTTACCGTCAACATATAAAACAGCCGGGTCTGCCCAATAGAAAAATGGTATTGCAAAAATTGAAAGGAGTGAAGATAATATTAGAATAGTACCTACACCGCCATTTTTGAAGAATTTATCCAAAAGTATTTTGTCTATATGATTTGTTAGTGCATATAGAAAGGGACCTACAAGTGCGAGAAAAAACCAATACATTTCTTTTTCTTATTTATTGATTAACCTGATTAATCGTATATTTATTCAGAAAGAAGCAGGGTTTGAACTTCTGTTTTGAAAATCTCAGACCTGGTAATCCTAAATCTTGCTGAATATTTAAGTACTTTAACCCCTTTTCTAAAAAGTATTGTCCTTCCATCCATTGAAAGGCCGGAAAAACACCTTTATAAAGGTTATTTGTCTTCCCGAAATGAATAGTAACATAGTCAGTTGAAACAATTTCGAAAGTGTCAAATACAACAAGAGAATCATCAATATATAGCGATAGAACTTTTATATTGTCATTTGGTATTTGAAGATGCCTTTCAAACGCTCTGAATTCATTCAATGTATTTAAATCTGATATATTGCTACTGATAGCCCATTGTTCAAATAGGTTTAAATATTTTTTCTTATTGATTTCAGTAATTGAATTTTCTTTTAACTCACAATTTGGATATTCTTTATTAAACCTTCTGATAATTTGTGCAATTCTATTTTTCTTTTGTGCATTCATTGTAGCTAAATAAGGAATTGAAAGAATATAATCGTTTGAATCCTCGTCTATAGATGCTGATATTTTTTTTAAGTTCAGATTAACAATGGATGATTCAGGAATTAATTTTAAGCATGAAACATTATAATTTTCTTTAGACCATTTTATTAATAATTGTGCTGTTTCTGTAGATTCGGTATCACCAATAAAGGATAAGAAATAATTGTTGGTTATGTAGTCAGTAAATACTATGACTAAGTTTTTGTTTAATTGAGAAAGCAAGTAGCTATTATTAAAATCCCAGCTCCATAGACTTGTAAAATTGAAATCAGCATATGGTTGAAATTTTGAAGTAAATTTTTCAACTTCCAATTTATCAATCCATTCTATGGGTTTGAATTCTGGAAAATAAGGGATCATATAGTAATGAAATTTTAAAGTATTTATAAATATCAATGACGCTTTCCAAATTAGTCAGTATCCGATATTACCTTTGTATTCTTTGAGAGTATTTCTAAATAAAAATAATCACTGATTTGGAAAAATTCTTTTGAAACTTTCTCTATAATTATCTTGTCAAGGTATGCACATGAATGCATATCTAATGTGATAAATTTAGACCTTTCCCAATAGTAAGCATGTAGACCTGATTCAAGCCAAAAAAGCATACCTTCAAAACCGTCATGTTTTTGCAATGTATGGCCAGTAGCAGATGTAATTATTGGTTCTGGTTGTTCGGGATGAGGTTGCATACCTAACTCGGCAGAAATATTTTTTAAATATTCTTTGAATTTTTCTTTTGAAACAGTTGATTCAAGGATATGAAATTCAACAATACCCCTATGACGATAAATTGCAGGTTCAATGTCTTCAATGTAATAAGCAGAATTCATTTCGTGTTTTTTTTAATTTCTATATTTTTTTATATTTTGTTACAATTATTTACAAAAAATTGCGAGAGGCAAATTTGGCTCTTTGACTTTTGCGAAACGTAGGCTCGTGTGTCGGGCAAAAGGCAATGTGCCAAATGTGGGTCGACTTTCCGCTTTCTTTTCTTGCGGGTCGGCAAAAAAACTAAATCTTTTTTCTTCCAGTGTCATTTTCTTTTTCCTTCTCAAACCATTTTGCAGTCATTTTCATTGTCGCCGTGTCTTTTTTCGCCTTGTTGGTAACGGTTAGGCTATGAATAGTGGCGGATTGCATGGTTGTCAACTGTCAACCAACACCGATGCTGGTGCGGGCGACAAAACTCCAAATTATGTATGTAACCCGCCATTATTTATAGCCTTTGTTACCAGCTGCCCTTATTTCTAAAAGGAGCAATTTTTGGGTTTTCAATCCGTTACTTTTGTTTTTCAGGTACTTTTTTTATTACTACTTTTTCTCCGAGAATTGCTTTGTCAATCGCTGCTTTTAATTCTAATAATTCTGACTCGTCAAAACTGTTTGATGATTTGAATTTGCCGTCTTTCATATAAACTCTTTCTATTTCAAACTTTTTCCACGTTCCGAATTTCCCATCATTTTCCCAAACTGTCACCCTTGAAGAACCGACTTTATAAGTCGCTTTCGGTTTTTGTTTTTCATGTTTGTTCTGCAATGTGTCTTGAGAGTAACTTGTCATTGCAAAACACGCAATTAGGAATGACGTAATAAAAAGATTCTTCATTGGCTTATGATTTTTAAAATGGTTTTATTGATTGTTTTCGATTTGCTATTGTCTTGTAATTAGTTGTTTTTTTAGGGTTGCTGGTAACTAGTCTATAGCTACAAATATATACCACTTTTAAACATGTTGCTATCAGTTAGTAAAATAAAAATAGCCGTCAGCATGAAATTTCCCTTTCAGGTTACTTGAAATATAAAGCAGGCCACAAATGTCTAATTTACTACTATCACGGCTATTATTCATATACATTGTTAAATTTTTGTTGCTTATTATTCAATTGCTCTGTCGTCTTGAGCTAATCTTTTTGCAAGTTTTTTAGCATTCAAATTACTCACTACACTTTCACCTAACTTTTTTTCTAAGTCTTTCCTGGCATTTCCCGCTACTGAACCACCTTCATCCGCAATTTTTATATTTTCGGATAAAGTTTTTGGTTTTTCTTTCTTTGATAATTCTGTAGTTGATGTTTCAGCAAGCATATTCAATACTAATTCCAAATTGGTCATATTGTCCCTTAAATTTTCTTTTTTTAAATCTTTAAGCTTCTTGTATTCCTTTGTCGAAAGCCCCGCCCAGGCTTGTGTTATTTCGTCGGTTAAAATTGCATATTCAAGCCCTTTTTTCACACCTCTTATATCCCATTCGTCAGTTAATTCTTTTCTAACTTCAATACTTTTGAGTCTTTGATTAATCCAGTTTTTCGAATAACCTTTCTTTAAATATGTGCCCATGGCTCGGTCAAAAGCCTTTTCAGGGTCTTCTGTTTCTTCAATTCTCTCATATCCTACTTTCGCCAACCACAATTTAAAAGGTTCTGCTTTGGGCGATGGGATAGATTGTATTAATCTGAGTAGTTGCTCAGTATCAGTAGCATCTGTTTTATAATATTTCCCATCTGATGATTGCATTTTCAGTTGGCTACAATTTGTAGCCAACTCACTTCCTTCTTTTTTTAATCGGGTTTTTAATACACTCCAATATTTTCTTGGGTTAGTGCTTTCCGTCAATACTGCTATTATGTCAATTATTGAGAAATACCATTTTTCCTGGTCTTCGTCCCAATGAACTCTGACTCTTTGGTCCTGAAACAATTTTATTGCTGTTTCTTTTGTCATTTTCTTAATTCTTCAATTCCAAAGATACATAAATATCTTCCTTTTCAAAAAAATATAAATAGGGCATTTTTTTTAACATAAAAGCTAAATTTTCATTAAAATGCTTGTTGATACTCTGTAATTTTATTTTCTAATTGATGGTTAACGCCCTGCAATTTAATTGTAGCTACTTCAGTTTCAATAAACTTTAATTTTTAGTGTCAGAAGTCCCAAGTTTTGCAAGTATACAGTTTTTATAATCGTGTTGTTAGTTTACAATTTGTGTAATCCGATTTCAGACACTTCTGACCCCGATAGCTATCCGGATAGGTCTTCCGGCACTTGGTATTAAATTAATAGAGTTTCATTCGAAACATTCAACCAATGTATTTTCAATGCATGCTTGTTTATTTTCCTCCACCTTCATCTCCCAGCATTCCCTGCATACGATCCAGCGGACTGATTACCTTGCGCACCGCTTTTGGCAATATATGAGTGTAAACCATGGTTGTTTTTATATTGGTATGCCCCAGCAATTGCTGTATATACCGTATATCTGTCCCGCTCTCAAGCAAATGCGTTGCAAAACTATGCCTGAGCGTATGTACGCTGGCTTTCTTTTCCAATCCTGCCTTTTGTACTGCATTTCGCATTACATTTTGTACCGAGCCTACGCTGAGTGCTTCACCTTTATATTGGCCTGCAAACACCCATTCGTTGGGCGGATATAATTTGCGGTAATCCTCCAGGTAAGCAACAATGGAGTATGGAAGCATCACAACCCGGTCCTTATTGCCTTTGCTCTGCCGTACAATTATTTTATGCTCATCAAACAGAATATCAACCCATTTTAATCCTACTATTTCGCTCCGCCTTAATCCCGCACCATATCCAAGCAGTAATAATAACTTGTGCTTAGGGTTAACAACCTGGCTGAAAATCCGCGAACATTCCTCAAAAGTGAGTACCACCGGTATTTTATCTTCCTTTCTCGGGCGGGGAAGTTTAATTTCAAACGCATCGCGGTGTAATACCATCCGGAAATAAAATTGTAACGCATTAATTACCATATTTACGCTCGATGTCGAAAAGCCTTGTTCAACCTTCATTGCCAGGTGCCGTACTATCTGCCTTTCCGTAAGCGTATCGGGGCTTTGATATTCGTTAAAACGCATAAACAGGTTAAATGCACTCACATAATTCCTGATCGAGTTGGCACTGTAATTCATGGCATACAAATAATCGATCATGGCAAGTGTATATGTCTGAGCCATTACCGGAACCTGCTGCATCAAAGCTTCGCGCATGCCCTTGAGCTGTGTCGATTTTTTATTCGAGGCTTTGTATTTTCGCAGGTATCCGTTGGGTAAGTTGCACTGGATCCGCATATTCAGCCTGTCTGCCAAATCCTGTAGATTTTCAAAAACAGAAGGTGTTGCGTTTAGCACATAAGCATCACTCACCTTGCTGTAGCGGCTGCCTTCCCAGCGCCGTACTTCTTCGAGCAGAAACGGGATTTTAGGACAGCGCAAAACCATCCAGAGCTTGTCGGGCGCATACACATCCAGTTCAATCAGGCCATTCTCACCGGTATAGGCTTCTGCTTTATCATAATATTCCTCAGGAAATAATTGCCCGGCATCAAGCAATGCTTCAACTTTGAGTTTGGTGCTTACATGCCTGAACACGAAGAATGCCTTCTGTTTTTTATTCCAGAAAACACCTTTAATATCCATTAACTTGCGGGAGATATCTTCTTTGTAGGGTACCTGAAGTATCCAGTACTTTCCCACGCTGCCTTTGAAAACAATTTTAGCCGCAAATTCAGGGTCGCTGCCCTTATGTTCAACCGGCAAAGCCGGCTGAAGCCCACTGATGGTCTCAGCTATGTGAACAATTTCGTGCCGTATTCCGGCAGGTTCAGGTGGCGGCTCATTGTTTTCACCTTTCAGTATTTCAACTTCTCCAAAGGTAAGCAATATTTGCTCATAATTAGCCTTGTTGTACAATAAATACCAGCATGTATGGGTTTGGCTCCATCGAGCACCTATGCTCCTGGCTTTTTGTTTCAGGTCATTGTCAAATCCAAAGTGCAACCCGATCTGAAAATCACCCCTGTGATAAAACTTCCTGATCTGTATCATAGCAATACCTTTGATTGTATAAATCTCAAAAACGTATAATCAGATAATCGTATTTAAATAAAAAACAATTCCAAAGATATAAAATAAAATTATTAAATATCATGAATCAGCTATTTGAAATTTAGTCAGCTTTCAATCTTTTGGTATCATGAATCAGCAATATGTTAATTTTAAAAAATAGGACTTTACCCCTTTTTATTTATTAATTGTGAATGGTAACGTTTTAAAGATGGCAGTAAAAGATATTGAAAAAGATTAGCATGATGCAAGGATATCAATAACAAGGAAGCGATCATTGCAGGAAAGTGAAATTTGGGTGGTCAATTTACTCCGGCGGAAAATTATCAATATAAAACGGTGAAGGGTAGTTATTTCAAATGGAGAGCCGGCATAATACCAAATTGTACAAAACATAAATAACACACTATCGGCTTTATATCTTGTGAATGAGGTAAGCATAATTCAGGGTCAGCGAGCTTTATTTAATTTTGAATCAACCGACCACCTGCCACTGCCATAAATGAACAAATAAATCAGGAGTAGAGTCATGGCAAAATCTGTGCGGTATTCGTGTGCCATTATCCAAAAGCCTTTATTTAACAGAATAGGCAATTTTGTAGCTACAAATGCAGTTATCATAATAATAAACAAGGGGATCGAAGCTAAACGAGTCAATAATCCAAGTAAAACAAATAATCCACAGATTATCTCAAATGTACCTGCGAAATATGCCCAAAATGCAGGGTCGGCAAAACCAATCTTTTCAAAACGACCAGTACCATCCAAGGCAGGGAATAAGTATTTCTGTATGCCTTCGGATAGGAAAATCAATCCAACAATTAATCTGATCAGGATTGTCCTGTTGTCGTTAATTGTGTTAAAAATGTAATTTTTAATACCATATTCTGACTTCATGACTGAAAAGTTAAGTTTATACATTCATATATTTTAGTGTAATTAATTATGTAATTATCTGATCCAGATAAGAATATAACAATAAAAGATACTTTATGTTTACCTTTCTTCATATCATCGAATCAGGCATGGTGGAAAGAAAACCAGGGTTTGGAAACGAAACGAGGCTTGCATTGAAGGGCAGCCAGACCTTTGCTTTCTGCTACGGAGAATTTGTCATTTTTTATTTTCACTTTAAGCGAGAAACTATAAAAGGGTATTTTGTCATATAAAATGTTATGTATATTGTGTCTGGTCCCAAAATATCGTCATTTAAGTATCTATTAGAAGTTAAGTCAGTTTTAAATGTGTTAATTTCGGGAATCATCAATATGTTAATTTTAAAAAACAGGACTTTACCCCTTTTATTTATTTTTAAAATCCATACATCAGGAAGTAATAGTGTTTCCCGATCAATTTTACGATGCACTGCCCACCAGTGTGTGGATCTTAGCAGCTTTCACTTTATACTCAGCACTAATTATTCCGGTACCCACAAGCATTTTAAAAACAACCTGGTTTGATCGCCAGACATTCAGATTGCATGAAATAACGTCAAAAAAAAAGCCCTTCACTTCTGAAAGGCTTGATGATGTTGATTCGAAATGGAGCGGAAAAACGGGTTCGAACCGTCGACCCTCAGCTTGGGAAGCTGATGCTCTACCAACTGAGCTACTTCCGCGTTACCAGCTGCAAAAGTAATAAATGATCGGAGTTTATACCAAAAAATTTAAAATTTCTGCCCAAGGGCAAAACACATGATATTTTTGAAATCTTATAAATGAAAAATTTCGCCGGCAGTATCAAAATCAATATAAAAATCAGCCAGGCTTTTAAGTGATTGCACCGCTTTATGTTCATGTTTCAACACTTCTATTCTGAAATCATCCATTACCTCTTTTTGTGTCAAAATCTGCTCTTCCCAGGTATCTTCGTATGTAAGCTCAATAAAAACCCGCAGGTCGCCCTGATTAATACGGATTGAATATAAACCTGCGATAATCAGAACTTCAATACCTTTAAAATCGGTATGTAGCTCATCAACCTTTTGTGTAAACAAATCCACAATGGGCATTACCGACTTTTTATCCGTCCTGAAATCATCAATATTCTGATTTATAGTTTTCCAGTCGTATTCATCATAACCAATCTTACCCAGGCCGTTCTTTTTGCGCCATTCCATGCGTTCCAAGGGCGGAACAAGGTAATAGTTATCCATATGCAGCAATTTAACACTGATTCCGGCTGCTATAAGTTTTCGGCCCAGTTCGTGTGCTATTTCGCATTTGCCGGTACCAACTTCACCCGAAATAGCCACTATAAATTTGGGTTTGCGATCGCGTAAAACCCTGTCGAATAAGGTTGAAGCTGCATTTGTGTGTTTCTTCTCTATGGTTACTACATCGTTTAGCATTTCCGTTTTTGTTTATAAAACAATCTTTTATACTTATTGGTTCAGGTAACAAGAGTAAATTTGCATCTTGAATCAGAAAGGCAAATTTACGATGAAATATCTGACTTTACCCTATCTGATTAAACTCGTGACTGCTGGAATAAGATATAACCAGGCCCGGGATTTACAATAATTCGTCAACAAAACAGGTTTTAAATTAATGAAGGTATCCAAAAATTTAAACGTATTACTTCGTCTGATCCTTATTCCCGGGATAATTCTTGTAATCCTGTTGCTTTTTGTAAAAGCGCCTTCGTGGTTAAATTCCTGGTTTAACAGTGATGAAGAGATTTCAGCACCTGTTTCGTCATTTGGGATCATAATGCCCGAAGGATATACCGTGCATGGTATTGATGTTTCGAAACACCAGGGAAAAATTGACTGGAAAAGAGTAAGCCAGATGAAAAAGGATGGAATCCGGATTTCATTTACGTTTATAAAAGCTACCGAGGGCATCACCCGGCAGGATAACAAATTTGAAACCAACTGGAAACAAGCAGGCCGCAATGATATACTGCGGGGCGCATACCACTTTTATTATCCTTCGCGTGATGCGAATAAACAGGCAGATAATTTTATCAATATGGTTAAACTTTCGAAAGGAGATCTGCCACCTGTAGTTGATATTGAATATAGTAACGGAAGATCCGCAAAGACAATTTGTGAAGGATTAAAGGTATTTTGCGAAAGACTTGAGAATGAATATTCAGTAAAACCTATTATTTATACAAATATCAATTTCTTTAACACCTATCTTATAAATAGTTTCGACGATTATCCCTTATGGATAGCCGGCTATTTTGACCACGACCGTTTTTATAACGAATTTAATACGCCATGGATCATTTGGCAGCATAGCGAAAAGGGTAAGGTGGACGGCATTGGCGGGAAAGTTGATTTTAATGTATTTAAGGGAAGCCTTGATAGTTTTAAGAGCATGTGTGTGCGATAAGACGGAAGACGGAAGAGAGAAGACAGAAGACGGAAGACGGGAGACGGGAGACGGAAGAGAGAATACGGGAGACGGAAAATGGAAGACGGAAGAGAGAATATGGAAGACGAAAAATGGAAGACGGAAGAGAGAAGACGAAGAGAGAATACGGAAGACGGAAGATGGAAGACGGAAGAGAGAAGTCGAAGAAGAGAAGTCAGGATTTTAGAACCTGAAATCTGAGAAATGAAACATGGAATCTGAAACCTGAAATCTGAATTTTAAGAAAAACAGACAAAAAAAAAGGAAACCGAAGTTCCCTTTTTAATTAAAATTCAGTTTCTGATATTAACGAGGATCAATCACTACATCCTTAACATCATCCATAGTTACAACTCCGCCATGGTTTCCAAAACTATTCAGCACATAGTTGATAACAGCAACAGCTTCCTCCTTATTATCAAGTTGCGGAGGCATTGGAGCCGGGTACTTAACTTTTTTGTTTCCAACCTTTAAGGAGCCATCAAGTACTTGTTCTACAGCCATTACCTTATTGTTCAACAAAAATTCAGATCCAGCCAGACTGGGGAAAACATTAGCAACTCCCTGACCGTTAGCCTGGTGACAGGTTATACATTTACCGGGAGTTTCAAATATTTTTTTACCCATTTCCATTTGCTCGGCGGTTGGAACTGCCGGCTGTGCGGGTTGTTCTTTAACAGCTGTGCTGTCAGTTGTAGACTGGTCGCCTGTTTTTCCGCCACCACATGAAGTAATCATAGCAAGTCCGAAGAAACCTGCAATTGCAAAAGCAATAATTTTTTTGGTTTTCATATTGAATTTGTTTAGTTGTGTAAAATTATGAATAATACGTATGATAATCAACTTTATCAAAATTTAATTTGCTTGTCACTCCCTTTATCTCCATTTTTCCCTGTCACCTTGCCCATATCAATCTCATCAATCCCATCAATCCGGATTACAGCATTTATGTGCTTTCTCAACAACAGGCGTAAGTGCTTCAGCCTTAGGACTTACATAAGGAATACCAAGTGACAGTCCACGTAAGATAAACAGCACACCTAACAGTACAATTACATAAGGAGAAAGTTTGTTGATAAAAATTCTGAATTTTAAGCTGATCATCGTTCCTGCAAGTGAAACTGCAAGCATAACAGGTATGGTTCCCGCTCCGAATAAAGCCATGTACATCATAGCCGAAATTACATCGCCCGTATTAATTGCACCGGCTACAGCCACGTAAACAAGTCCACATGGTAATATTCCATTCAGCAGACCTATTCCGAATAACGATGAATTACCTCCTCTGTGAAACATAGCCCTGAATCCGGATAACAGCCGGGCCGAATATCCTTCGAAAACAGTGTTCAGCGAAGGCAGTTTTCTAAATACAAGGGGAATCACAACCATCACTATCATCAGGATTCCGATAACAACTGATGCCCATAATTGAAAACCGGCCATATGTAGGCCTTTTCCTAATAATCCAAATACGGCACCAAGAATCATGTAGGTGAGAATACGGCCCATATTATAAACCAGCCCTCCGCTTACACGGGTAAACCAGTTATCACTTTTGAGGGGAAGAGCAAGTGCAATAGGTCCGCACATGCCGGCACAGTGCGCGCTGCCAACTAATCCTACAATAAATGCTGTCCAGAGAAACATGTTTTAAAGGTTTTAGTGGTTAGGGATTGGAAGGTTTCAGAGTTTCAGGTTTCAAAATTCGACATCCGACATCCGCAATCCGATATTAATTTAATCTTACAATATTTTCGTGAGCATATTCTTTTCCATCCATGATCCAGAAAAATTTGGCTATATATTTTCCTTTCATCATATTACTGACTACAATCCGCTGAATCATAGCAGTATCAAAGTGAATACTATCATTAAAATCAGCTCTTTCATCCGATGGCCTGAAAAATATCACCTTGCCTTTAACGTCTTTTCCTTTTAATTCTGTCGGATAGACGATCACAAGTTCATTGCCGGCTTCTTTTATCTCTATTTTGCCGGACAAAGCATTGGTATTGGCAAACCGGTCGATCTGTTTCTGGTATTCAAGTCCGCGGGGATAATACTCTTCGGTTACAAGATCATTCCGTTGCTGAAAGCTCTTATAGATTACAAAGGCATTTACAAGTAAAAATAAGACAATAAATATAAAGATACCGGTCCCCCAATTGAATTTAATCTTCATGATAGTTTTTTTATGTTCATTCCCTTTATTCGTTATTCGTTAATCGCAATTCGGTATTCAATGTAAGGTATTCATTTTTCATTTTTCATTTTTCATTATTCACTTTTCACTAACCTTACTTTCTGTCCAACGAGTTCGGCCCGACAAAAGTTGATTCAATTTCGTCCATTTCTTTACCGTTGCTGAACACTTTAAACTCAACCTCCGTATTTGACGATTTGAGGTCTTTTTTAGGAATCAGCACAAGAAACTGAGCTTCACCCACCTGTCCTTTTTGAATTACCATCGGATCACCAATCATTTTAATTTCTCCGTCTTTTGGTTTATCCAGTTTTAATTCAACAGGAAGAGCATTTCTGGTTTTATTGATTACCTGTATCATGTATATATTGCTGTAATGCTCTGAGTCATATACCTGGAACATAGTGCCTTTCTGACGCAGGATGGTAGATTCAATATCAGTGCGTATCGAAAACAGGAATGCAATCAGTATCAACAACCCGCTCAGTACTATGGAGTAAAAAAGGATCCTTACATTAAATTTCAGTTTGGTTTTATCGGCAATACTGCGCTCTGAAGCATAGCGGATAAGACCTTTAGGCTTCTTCACCCGCTGCATAACCGAATCGCATGCATCAATACAGGCAGTGCAGTTAATACATTCAAGCTGGGTCCCGTTGCGGATATCAATTCCGGTCGGGCATACTACCTGACAACTTCCGCATTCAATACAATCACCTTTGCCTTTGGATACACGATCTTCGAGCGGATTATACTTGCCACGGGGTTCGCCGCGATGATAATCATAACTCACAACGATAGAGTTACGATCGAGCAACACACCCTGCAACCGGCCATATGGACAGATAATAATACAAACCTGCTCGCGCAGCTTTGCGAAGACTAAATAATGCACCCCACTAAAAATAATTATTCCGATAAACCCGGCTAAATGAGCCTTTGGTCCATCCAGGATAATTTCCTTCACATATTCGATACCGAAAATATACGCAAGAAAAAAGTGAGCCGATATAAATGAGATCAGGTAAAATATACTGTGTTTTAATCCTTTGCGCCAGAATTTATTGAAGTTCAGCTGTGAGTCATCAAGCTTTCGCTGTTTGCTGTAATTGCCTTCAATCCAATATTCGATCTGGCGATATACAAATTCCATAAAAATGGTCTGGGGACATATCCAGCCACAAAAAATCCTCCCGAAAATCACCGTAAACAAAACAATGAAAACAATGAAGGCTATCATCGACAGCACAAACAGATGGAAATCCTGAGGGTAAAACATGACGCCGAAAATGATAAATTTCCTTTCGAGAAAATTAAAAAGCATAATTGGGTCGCCTTTTATTTTGATAAAAGGAGTTATGATAAAAACCGCAATCAGGAATAATGATACTAATTTCCGGTAATTATACAGCCTGCCTTTAGGCTTCTTCGGATACACCCATACCCTGCTTCCATCATCGCCAATGGTTGACTGTTTGTCGCGGAAATCATCAAATTCTTCAAACTCTTCCATTTGGAATATCTTTCTTGAATTAGTATTAATTTTACGGATCAGTCAGATTAAAAGCGAATCTTCGGCTGCTGGTTGGCCAATCAAGGCTGATTCATGTAAAATTAAATAAAGACGTTGGAGAAGGAAACCTCCGCAGCCTCATGTTTGGTTTAGTTAAGTTTCATAATCGGGTAACAAAAAAGCTGACTGTAAACAAGTTCAAAACCGTTGTCAACCTATTTTATCGTATTTTACTCCTTGGGGAGCCTTTTGATTCGGAGGATTTGTTCCTTGCAGGGTAAGTATATAACTCAAAACCTGTTGTATTTGTACAGTAGTTAACTGATCTTTATACGGAATCATTCCCTTTTCAATAACCCCGTTGGTTACAACTTTGAAGAGATCTTTTATCGAAATGGTGTTGGTTGTTGAATCACCATGAATCCAGTACTGGTCGGTAAAATTAGGCCCGACCAGACCTTCGCCTTTCTGCCCGTGGCATACGGAACAGATTTTTTTAAACGTTTCCTGGCCGGCAGCCAGGTCAGCTGCAGAAGTCATGGGAACCATAGAGTTAAGGTCAACAACAGGCTCCGGATTTGCTTTCTTTATGTCGGCCTGCAGTACCATTTCGTTTTTATACTCCTGGTCCTGGAGCGGCCACCATTTTATAACATGATAACCAAGCATATAAACAACTGCAAAAATGATAGTTCCATAAAACAGGTACACCCACCAGCGTGGCAGTCTGTTGTCAAGTTCCCTGATGCCATCGTACTCATGACCTCCCGTATAGCGATCCTTAGTTACTTCGTCAATTTCGGGTTCTTCCTGCCGATGTTTATTTTCTTCTGTATTGCTCATATTTCATTTTTTTGAAGGTTTGACTTACACCCCACGTGATTCAATTTTTTCATCGTTTTCGAAAGGTAACATACCACATTCCTCTTCTTTGCTTTTTTTCATTGTCAGGGCATGAACCATTATCAGTCCGAAAAAGACAATAAAAATTGCGAGTGAAATGATCGGAAACCAGTATATTCCTTCGATACTGTCAAATAAGCGAGTGACTATTCCCATGATGTGCTTTCCTTTCTATTATTTTAAAGCTGATTTACTATCGCCAACATCAGTTCCAAGGCGCTGAATATAAGCGATCAGGGCTATAACCTGCTTTGATGCAGTAATGTCAATTCCGTCGGCCCTCAGACCTGCCGCAATTGTTTCAGCCTGTGCTTTTACATCATCAATGGCTTTTTTATCATACCCTTCGGGATATGGAACTCCAAGATACTGCATGACCCTGATTTTTGCCGGAGTCGATTCAATATCTATCTCATTCTCAGCAAGCCATGGATATTTGGGCATGATGGACTGGGCATTGATTTTCCGTGGATTCATAAAGTGGTTGTAATGCCATGAGTTTGGTTTGTAGAGCGGACCACTCTTCACCCCTTCACGAAACAAATCCGGGCCTATTCGTTTCGATCCCCATTGGAAAGGATGATCATAAACGTATTCACCGGCTTTGGAATACTCGCCATAGCGTTCAGTTTCCGACCTGAAAGGCCTCACCATCTGCGAATGACAGTTATAACATCCTTCCCGTATATAGATATCTCTGCCGTGCAATTCGAGCGGAGTATAAGGTTTCACAACAGCAATAGTCGGAACGTTCGATTTTATAAGATAGGTTGGAACTATTTCAACAATTCCCCCGATAAGTATAGCAAATATTGCCAGTATCATAAACTGAACCGGGCGTCGTTCGATGGAACGATGGAAGCTTTCGCCGGATTGGCGGGCGCCTTCTTTAACAAGAGCCGGAGCTTCGGCAGCTTCCCTGTCTACAAATGAACCAGCCTTAACCGTTTTGTAAATATTATAAACCAGCATGAGCATTCCGGTGAAGTAAAGCAAACCGCCAAATAGCCTCATATAATACATCGGCATGATCTGGGTAACGATTTCCAGGAAATTAGGATATACCAGGTTACCGGCATCATTAAACTGTTTCCACATAGAGGCCTCAGTCCAGCCAGCCCAATACATAGGGAGCGACCAGAATAAAATTGCCAGTGTCCCTATCCAGAAATGTACATTTGCTAGCTTTTTAGAATACAGTTTTGTATTAAACAAGTGCGGAAACAACCAGTAAATCATCCCGAAAGTCAGGAAACCATTCCATCCTAATGTCCCGATATGGACATGAGCCACGGTCCAGTTGGTGAAATGGCTGATAGCATTTATATTTTTCAGCGCAAGCATAGGACCTTCGAATGTGGCCATTCCGTATGCTGTAATGGCTACTACGAAAAATTTGAGTACCGGATCTTCACGAACTCTGTCCCAGGCACCGCGTAAAGTCAGCAGTCCATTGATCATACCTCCCCACGAAGGAGCTATAAGCATTATGGAGAAAACTGTTCCCAGCGATTGCGCCCAATTTGGCAAAGCCTGATAAAGCAAATGGTGTGGACCTGCCCATATATAAATGAATATCAGTGACCAGAAATGGATAATACTCAGTTTATAGGAATAAATAGGGCGATTGGCTGCTTTAGGAACAAAATAATACATAAGCCCCAAATAGGGAGTTGTGAGAAAGAAAGCCACGGCATTGTGTCCATACCACCATTGTACCAGCGCATCCTGAACTCCGGCAAAGACCGGGTAACTTTTAAAAATGGCCCATGGAATCTCCATTGAATTAACAATGTGAAGAACGGCAATGGTTACAAATGTTGCAATGTAGAACCAGATGGCAACGTAAATGTGCCTTACCCTGCGTTTGAGGATGGTCCACATCATATTCCAGCCGAAAATCACCCAGATAACAGTTATCGCAATGTCAATAGGCCATTCGAGTTCTGCATATTCTTTCCCACTGGTAAAACCTGCCAGTAGCGAAACAGCAGCAGCAACAATTATGGCCTGCCAGCCCCAGAAATGAACTTTTGTCATCCAGTTACTTGCCATGCCCGTTTTGAGCAAACGCTGTAAAGAGTAATAGTATCCGGTAAAAATACCATTACCCACAAATGCAAAGATCACTGCATTGGTGTGAACTGGCCGCCAACGACCGAAGGTAAGATAAGACAGGTCGAAGTTTGCTGCAGGAAATACCATTTGTGTGGCTATGAATACTCCGGCCAGCATGCCTACTACGCCCCAGAATATGGTGGCGTAAGCAAATAACTTCACAATTTTGTTGTCGTAGTAAAATTTTTCTAATTCCATACGCTTTTTGAGTTAACTAAACTTTGGTTTGGTTTGTATTTGATTCCTGGGAATTATCATCTGCCTGGGGATCAGACAAGCTTTCATTGTCAAATAAAATTCTTACTGATGGCGACACATCATCATCGTATTGACCTGATTTTACGGCCCATAAAAATGCAATCAGGAAACCCGCAGCCACAATTATACTAAAACCTATCAGGACGATAATAACACTCATTTAAGGAACTTAATATTGAATTAGTCAAAGATATTGAATCAAATATAACAAAGCCAAGGGAATCAGTAATTTAGAATTATTCCTGATAGCTTTATATCTTTCTGGATTATAATAATTTATAATCTTTACTCATTAAAGGATATTTGAAATATTAAAAGTTTATGATATAAAAACAAGTCAACAGGTAACTGATATAATTAACCAATAAGTGTATTAAATCAGATTTTCTTTGATTTTGAAAGCACTGATACAGATAAACTTGCAAATGTCACTACAGATATTGAACTCAACGGCATTAATATAGCTGCAACTACCGGCGACAATAAACCCTGTACGGCAAATGAAAGCCCGATAATATTGTAAAGGAAAGAGATAGTGTAACTGGCATAAACTATGTTTAATGCTGATTTTGAGAACTTTAAATAATCCTGCAACCTGCTGAACTTTGATGATGATAAAATGGCATCACAGGCGGGTGAAAAATGGTAAATATCATCAGCAATGGTTATCCCGATATCCGCTTTCAGCAAAGCTCCGGCATCATTAAGTCCGTCACCGATCATTATTACATTGCGACCATTCCGTTTCAATTCAGAAATGTAATTCAGTTTATCAACGGGCGACTGGTTAAAATGCAACTGCGTTGCAGATGTGAAGTATTTTTTCAGGTTTTCTTCCTCCGAATTATTATCGCCGGTTAGCAGGTGAAGTTGCATATAGCTTAGCCCGGAAATTACATTCGGCAACCCATAACGGTAGTGGTTCTCCATTTTGAAAAAGCCCCTCAGTTTGTTGTCGATTGAAAGGTAAACTGATGATATTTTGCCTTCATCCATAGCTTTAGAACCTGCAATAAACTTCCTCGAACCAAGCATAATCCTGTGGCTATCAACCATTCCTGCGATCCCAAGACCTGTAATCTCCTTATATTCATTAACAGTAAGTAGAGTGCTGGCAGGAAGCCATTCGCAAACCATTACCGATAACGGATGAGTTGAATTTCGTGCAACCGATCGGATCCATTGATTTTCAATTCCACTTAACTCTTTACCTTCCCAGGAAATATTCATTGTTCGCGAATGCGTAAGAGTGCCGGTTTTATCAAATACAACCGTATCAGCATGCGTGAGTTTTTCAATAACTTCGGTATTCTTAATATAAAAACCGTTGCGGCCGAAAACCCGCATAACATTGCCAAAAGTAAAAGGAATAGTAAGGGCAAGGGCACACGGACAAGCAACTATCAATACTGATGCAAATACATAAACCGCTTTCCCGAAATCAGTAAACGACCAGTACACACAGGCTGATGTGGCGATTGCCAGGATAAGAATTGTAAAATAATGACTTACCCGGGTTATTACTGATTGCATGTGGATATCCCCTTCTTCACCCAGTTTATCTTCGTTCCATAATTGAGTGAGATAACTTTGTGCCACTTCCTTTTCGACTTTCAGCTTTATGGCTGCCCCGGATTGTTTTCCGCCTGCGAATACAAAATCGCCCGCTTTTTTTGCCACAGGAATGGATTCTCCTGTTACAAAACTGTAATCGATGCGTCCTTCGCCTTCAGTTAAAATGGAGTCAACAGGTATCAGTTCGCCGTTCCTGACCAGGATCTGGTCGCCGGTTTTAAGGTCTTTTAACTGCACAAAGTCTTCATTACCATCAAGCAACCTTGTAACAGCAATCGGGAAATACGACCGGTAATCGCGGTCGAAAGACAAGGATTGATAGGTCCGGCTTTGATACCAGCGGCCTATGAGCATAAAAAAAAGTAATCCCGCCAGCGAATCCATATATCCGGTTCCTGATCCGCTGAAAATCTGGTAACTGCTTTCCAGGAAAAGTGAGATAATCCCGATTGACAGCGGAAGGTCAATATTGATAATTTTCTTGCGCAGGCTTTTAAATGCTGAAAGGAAAAAGTCGCTGCTGCAAAAAGTAATAACGGGTAAGGCTAGAATAAAAGAAACAATTCCGAAAGTGCCGGCCATCAGTTTATCAATGGCTTCGCCACCAGGCAGGTAATCAGGAAAACTAAGCAGCATAATGTTACCAAATGCAAAACCTGCCACACCTATTTTCATGAGCATCCGCCGG
>JBBQSF010000054.1:0-19869 GCA_038214085.1 Bacteroidales bacterium
CTTCAATAATTGGAAGTGCATCCATATCGGCACGCAGCGCAATTACCTTTCCTTTTTCACGGGATTCAATTGTTCCAAGAATTCCTGTTTTTGCAATACCACTGTTAAAAGGAATTCCATATTCCTTAAGCTTTTCGCAAATAAATGCTGCTGTTTTATTTTCTTCAAAACCGGTTTCTGGTATGGAATGCAGATATCTTCTGCCTGCTATTGCTTCTTCAGCGTATTTATGTGCAAGGTCTTTAACATGATTCTTCAATTCTATTTTTTCCATCAACTAAAAATCTAAACTCATTGATAAATAAAATACGCGTTTACCGAGTGCGCCATCTTCAACACCCCAGGCCCAGTCGGCACGTACAAAATATCCAAGCAACTTGGTGCGTGCGCCAAAGCCAAAGCCACCAACAATAGGTTCCTTTTCAGTTTTAATGGTAACGGTTATTGGGCCGCTGGTCACAATATCAGTATAAAGTGCATTGTTATCGGAATAAGGATTGCTGCCAGTCCAAGCAGTACCCAAATCTCCAAAACCAATCACCTGAAAGTTATTAAAAAATTCTGATTTTAGCGGACGGTTCATCAGATAGCGGAAAAAAGGAAAACGCAATTCGCTGTTCCACACGGCAAAACTGTTTCCGTTGCGCACATTCTGTTTAAATCCCCGCATATTGGTAGCAAGCGTCTGGTATGCATAATTCTGATCCTTTGCCACATTGGTTTTGCTGTCGAATTTCGGGAACAGCCAATTGTCAACACCTCCCATGTAATAAATCAGTTTCTGATTCCCGAACGAAGTACTTGCTGCAAAACGGTTTGCCCATATAAAAGTACGGCTGATCTGCGAATAATGTCGGAAATCCAAACCAACTACATTTAGAATTTTGTTCTCATCAATTTTCTTATACATTTCGGCAAACACTTTATAACGGGTTCCAAAATATAAATTAAGCCCTTTATCCCTAGTATTGTCGAAAATCAATTCTGATTTCAAACCCACCCAAGTCTTGTAAACATTGGGTTCTTTTAAATTGTGCTGGTCGGTAGCAAGATATACAGCCCTGTCGTTTCGAACAAGCCCGGTTCCTTTAATAGAAAGCACCTGCGAAAATGGCCATTTTAAAACATACTGCAATTCGTTTGTACTGTGCCTTACAAAAGCATTCACTTCATTGGTTTCGAGGTTTTGCCGGTAAAAGACAACTTGTTTATCAAGCCGTTGTTTAAGATTTTCGAAACTCAGCAAATAATCAGTACCACTAAGATTCAGTGAAAAACTAGCTCCTCCTGTAAGTCGATAATCTTCTAACAAATCAGTAACACCCACTTTAAACAGAGCGTTAAAGCCGGGGTTTATATAAATGGGTGCGTCAGAAGCAGTATATGTTTGGTACGAGGCATTTAAAAAACTAAAATCAGCCTGATTCACCAGTTGATTTATGGTGTATTCAACATCATAATTCCTTTGTTTGGGTATCACAAATTCAGGTTTTATTTTTTGTTCCTGAAGTTTTTTTGATGAGGTTGTATCCTTTTTTACAATTTCATTCTTTTTAGAAGGCTTGTTTTCATTCTCAGATGAAAAAGAATAATTATTAATATCAATTTTATTATTGTTTTTAATAGTGTCAGAAGCTTTTATATTCGAGAGTTTCCTCGTTTTTGAAGGCACTGTATCTTTATACAAATCAATGGTTTTATTTTTTTCAGAAACATTTTTTTTAGGTTTTATCTGAACAACTTCTTCCTTTTTCAGCGCATATCGGGTGTTTTTAATATCTTTAGAAGCAAGAGAATCCGATTTGCCTGCAGAAGTGAGATAAATACCATAAAGTCCATTATTATAAATCACTTCAGCTGATTTACCCGTTTGAGGGCTTATTGAATAGGAGAAAATGCTGCGCTTATAATTGGTCTGGGGATTAATATACGACAGGTATTTATAATGTGTTGTAGTGTCAATAAAGCTTATGGCACTATCAAGCTGCACAACATTTCTGTTCACAATACCACTTTTGTCAGATAAAAAACTCAGGTAATCCGATTCGTAAACTTTTGCTTTGGTTTCGTTAACCAAAGGGGTGTTTGTGATCCGGCGAAGCACTTCTTTTTTATCGGAATAATCATATAAAAACAAATCAGAAGTTGCGCTGGTAACAAATTCAATGGAATCCTTATTTCCTTTTTTTATAGTATCATTCAGCCGGTTGGAGCTGAAAACAATAGATTTTGATTCGTTCATAAAAACCGGGTCAAAATCATCGTATGGATCTTTTGTAATGGCTTCGTAAGTATGCGATGCCAGATTATACACATATATATCGGTTTGCCCATTTATCACTGCCGACATCACCAAAAGCTTTCCATTTTGAGAATAAGAAAAGCTTAGAATTTTCTGGAAATCAAAAAGCCTTTGTTTTTCGTAAGTCTTATCTTCTAGATTGTAATAATATAAAAATATTTTTCCTTTGGTTTCACTTATTATTGAAAGTCTGTTCGAAAGCGGATGCCAGGCCAGTATAGGAAATGAATAGTCGGTTTTTTCATCTAGCTTATTGCCGTACTTCATAAGTCGTTTGGCTTTTTTACTTTCAATATTCATGAGCCAAACCTTGGCTTTCCCAATTTCATTGGAAATATAAGCGATATTCTTCCCATCGGGACTAATGGCAATATCGGAAAAAACGATTTCGGACTTTTTATTTTTAAAAAGTTTATCTGCTTCAGGAATCATCAGTTCCTGATCCAGCTTATAATACATTTTATCATAGTAATCAATCCACTCGCGAGCAAAGTTTTTGAACGACATACCCAATACAAACAAAAAACCGCTTTCCACATTTTTGCTGATCTTGGTCATGTAAAGAATATTTGGAATTACCGTTTCGCCATACTTTTCTGCAATGTAATTCCAAATTGAATGCCCTGCATAAGTTGCTTCAATTCCGGTAAGTTGATTGAACTTTTCATAATTGCCCGACATGATTCCGTCTCTAACATAATTGTCCTTTTCCACATTCCAGTCTTCGGCCAAATACGACACAAGGCCTTTCAAGTACCAGTCGGGAAGTGTAAGTAAAGTCGCATTTTTTATTTTTGAAGCAATTTGGTCGCCATAAAGCATTTCATTTATCAGAACCTGCGCAATCCCTGATTTTATTTGCTTTTTAAGGTGGGTTCTATCGCCATCATTATAAAGAAAAACCTTTGAACCTACGATATGCGTTACGCCTCCAATATTGTACTGTTCATCGCTAATTAACCCAATATTGCTCTGTTTGAGATCAGAAAGGCTGTTAAAAATAACAAACTGAATTTTATTCTCTAGATTGTAATCAAGTTTTTTTTCAATTTCCTTAATACTTTCCGAAGCATATTTAGCAGTAAAAATAGCCAGATTTTTCCCTCCGGTATAAAAGTAAGTATCAAAATTGTTGAATTTATAATAGGTCCAGAAGTTCTCCCACCACTGTACCCTGCTTTTGCCAAAAGTTTGTTGAGATCCTTTATAAAACTGCGAAAATCCGCTGTTCGACAAACAAAAAGTGCCAATAAAAATTACCGCACCAACAATTAAATTTTTAATATTCCATTTTATTCGCAACATATTCTCAGGCAAAAAACATTCTTTTTAATAACTTGCTAAGTTACAAATTATTTTTAGAATTGAAATTTTTTCAATATGCTGTTTATTGATACTTTTGTCAAAAAAACAAAAATGACTACTATAAAAACCTTTACATTTAATCCTTTTCAGGTGAATACTTACATTATTTACGATGAAACAATGGAATGTATTATAGTTGATGCAGCCTCTACTGACACTCATGAAGAAGCAGAAATTGAATCATTTATCAGCGCTAACAATTTAAAACCTGTGTTGTTGCTCAGCACCCATACACATGTGGATCATATTCCCGGCAACAGTTTTATAATAGATAAGTATAATATTCCATACAAAATCCATGAAGAAGGGCTCCAGTTTTTACGTTCAGCCAAAGGATATGCTTTAGGTTTTGGATTTCCGCTCGAAAATGTTGCAATGCCTACCGGTTATATTAAAGATAATGAAACAATTCGTTTTGGAAACACTTCAATTAAAGTGCTCTATACTCCTGGACACGCCAATGGAAGCGTTTGCTTATACGATAACGCCAACAACTATGTTATTGTTGGCGATGTTCTTTTTAATGGAAGCATTGGTCGTTCTGATTTTCCTACAGGAAATCATGATCTGTTGATACAAAGTATTAATGAAAAACTTTTTACACTACCTGATAACACAAAAGTTTATTGCGGTCATGGGCCATCCACAACAATTGGCAACGAAAAAAGAAATAATCCTTTTTTTAATTAATCCCAGTGGATTGCTGAAACAACTTGGTTTTCATCAATTTGGTTCATGCAATTAAAATGTCCCTTTGGGCATTTTTCGAAACCAAGCTTGGAACATGGTCTGCATGAAAGATGCTTCACCTCTATTATATTTGACTTATTTTCCGATCCTTTTGGATAGTAGGGATACATTCCGAAAGCAGGAACGGTGTTTCCCCATATAGAAATTACAGGAACATTAAATGCAGCAGAAATGTGCATCAGTCCTGTATCATTCGAAATTACTTGTTTTGCTCTTTTAACTATTGATGCAGATTGATTCAGCGTATATAATCCACATGAATTGAAAACTCTTGGACCAATGGCGTCTACAATTGCCATACCGGTTTCAGCATTCTCTCCACCACCCAGAATAATTATGGGCTTATCAATTTTTTCGCATAAAGAAATTAATTTATTTTCGGGCATCCTCTTGGTATAATGCTTTCCTCCGATAACTATGGCAACATAACCATTTCTGTGTGTTTCGGGCAATTCATTGAAATCAACCATATCCGATTCCGAAATAAAATAATCCAATCCTTTACCATCATTACAGACTTTTAAAAACTCAACTGTTTTAAAATAACGATCAACAACATGTACCTTAGGAAGTAAATTTATTTTTGTTGCAACATAAAGTTCTTTTTTAATATTTTGTTTTTTCAAGGTATTAAAAGGTCTGCAAAGGCTTAATATCACGGCATTAGAACGAATACTGTTATGCAGATCAATAATATAATCGTAATGTTCTTTTTTTAATTCAGCCAATAGGGGTTGAACACTTTTTTTAATAGTGTATATTTTATCAATATAAGGATTGTTTTTTAGAATTGGAAGATGCGTTTCTTTAGTAAGAAAATGAATTTCCGAATTTTCAACTTGTTGCTTTAAACAGCGCACAACTGGAGTTGTTAAAACAATATCTCCTATGGAGCTGAACCGAATAACTAATATTTTTTTCAATGTATTTTTTCGCAAATATACTAAGAAATCAGCAATAAATATTTCTTCAATTTTGTTTTTATTTAGTATAATTTTGTGGCATGATACTCATTGACACACACACCCACTTATATCTTGATGAATTTGACAGCGACAGAAGCCTGGCGATTCAGAGAGCAATTGATGCAGGAGTTAAGTATATGCTGCTTCCGGATATCGATAGCGAACATACACCATTGCTAATTGAAACCTGTAAATTATTTCCTGGCAATTGCTTCCCTATGATCGGGGTTCATCCCACATCAGTAAAGGCAGATTATTCAAAAGAATTGGAAAATGTTTCGGCTTGGCTGAAAAAGGAAAAATTTTATGCCATTGGCGAAATTGGACTTGATTTGTACTGGGATAAAACTTTTTTCGCTGAACAATGTGATATCTTCAGGGCTCAATTAAGGCTTGCACTTCGTCATAATCTTCCAGTAGTAATTCACAGCCGCAATTCATTAGACCAGCTGATTCAGATCATTTCCGAAAACGAATTCAGGAATATAACCGGCGTATTCCATTGTTTCCCTGGCAGCGTACAACAAGCACAAACGCTTGTAAACAGAGGATACAAACTCGGTATTGGCGGTGTGGTAACATATAAAAACTCAGGAATGGCAAAGGTAGTAAAGTCTTTAGGACTGGAACATCTCGTTCTTGAAACCGATGCTCCATATTTACCTCCCGATCCTTATCGCGGAAAACGCAACGAAAGTGCATACATAAAAGATATCGCCGCATTTATTGCAGATCTTGTTGGTTGCAGCCTGAACAAAGTTGCAGAAATCACTACCAAGAATGCTATTGAATTATTTAAAATTCCGTTAATATGACAAATACTTCTTCAGTATTAATAATATATACCGGTGGAACTATTGGAATGATTAAGGACGAAAATACCGGAACATTGATTCCCTTTAATTTCGACAATCTGATTAAATATATTCCTTTATTAAAGAATTTCAACGCAGATATTCAATCCATTTCCTTCGAAAAACCTATTGATTCGTCCAATATCAATCCCGAAATGTGGATTGATCTTGCCCTACTGATAAAAGAAAATTATGAGAAATATGATGGGTTTGTGATTCTTCATGGTTCAGATACCATGGCTTATACTGCTTCTGCGCTAAGCTTCATGCTCGAAAATCTTTCAAAGCCTGTAATATTAACTGGTTCACAACTACCAATTGGTTTACTAAGAACTGATGGCAGGGAAAATCTGATTGTTGCACTCGAAATTGCTACAGCAAAAAAGAACAACAAAGCAGTAGTTCCCGAAGTTTGCATTTATTTTGAAAATTATTTGTTCCGTGGAAACCGAAGTCATAAATACAATGCGGAGCACTTTAAAGCTTTTGTATCACAAAATTATCCAGCACTTGCCGAAGTGGGCGTGCACATCAAATACAACAGCAATGCTATTTGCAAGCCATTTATCGACTTTTTAATTGTTCACACCCGCTTAAATAATGAGATTGCACTCATTAAATTATTTCCCGGAATCAGTAGAAATTTTGTTAATGCCGTTCTCACAATTAAAGGATTGAAAGCTGTAATTATTGAAACTTATGGTTCAGGGAATGCACCAACAGATGATTGGTTTATCGAAAGTCTTCAAAACGCCATCAATCAGGATATTGTAATTTTAAATATCACACAATGTGAAAGTGGTGCTGTGGAACAAGGAAAATACGAAACCAGCACAAAACTTGGCCAAATAGGCGTTGTAGGAGGTCAGGATATGACCACCGAAGCTGCAATAACCAAGCTCATGTATTTGTTTGGAGAAAATTTTTCGCCCGAAGAGGTAAAAAAACTTCTGAATATATCGCTCAGAGGTGAGATTTCTGAAATTCATAAAAATTAGATTTCGTTTTTTTTATTTTAAAATATCCTCCGCAAAAAAAAATTTATACATTTGCAGTCAAAGCATAATTGGAGAGATGGCCGAGTGGTCGAAGGCGCACGCCTGGAAAGTGTGTAAACGCCAAAAGCGTTTCATGGGTTCGAATCCCATTCTCTCCGCCAAATACTATTTATTTATTTCGTACGTTAAAAACAAAAGTATCTACCGAAACATGGACAAGAAATTTTTTGCAAAAATCATGATCTATTTCGGTTTAATGACATCGAGTATTTTTATTGGTCTTGGAGTAATATTGATGTTTTTTCCCTATTTTCCTTTTATTCCTGACGATATGAAAATGCTGATGGGCTTTTTCTTTTTGGTTTATGGCATATTCCGCCTGGTAAGAATTATTCTTCAATTTAAAGAACTGCGAAATGACAACAACAATTAAATCACTCCTTTCAAGCTTTGCAATTATAATGTTAATTGCATCATGCAATCGTGGCACCGGATTATCCGAGTCGCCTACCGCCGGAAACATTAAAGTATTTGCCGACGAATCCTTTCAAATGTTTATGGATGCGGAAAAACTAACTTTCGAAGGTTTGTATCCCAACGCAAAAATTAATATGACTTATGCCCCCGAAGTGGAAGCATTTGAAGCCCTTCTTAAAGATTCATGTCGTTTTATTGTTGTAAGTCGAAAACTTACTGCTGCCGAAGAAGCTCAGTTAAAAAACGATCAAATTTATCCAAAAACCGTTAAGATTGCCTACGATGCGCTTGCATTTATCGTAAACAAAGAAAATCCTGATTCTGCCATTCTTTATCAGACAATCAAAGACATTTTTACCGGAAAAATTTCCAAATGGAATCAGATTAATCCAAAATCAAAACTTGAAGATATTACTGTTGTTTTCGACAACAACAAATCGGCAAATCCACGATATATTAAGGAAAAACTGGAGCTTAAAAATAATTTTCCATCAAATTGCTTTGCCGTAAAATCAAATCCCCAGGTAATTGATTACGTTGAAAAAAACCAAAATGCTATCGGCATTATAAGCGTTAACTGGATAAGCAATACTTATGACAGTATTGTAAACAGTTTTTTAAATAAAATTTCGGTTGTTGAAGTGGGTAATGAAGGCAACAGCGATGGCACTGGAGAATACTACAAACCATATCAGGCCTACATTGCCGACAATTCATATCCTTTTACACGTGAAATTTATATCATTAACAGGGAAACCTTTTCAGGACTTGGCACAGGTTTTGTTTCATTTATTGCCGGCGAAAAAGGACAAAGAGTAATACTTAAAACAGGCTTGGTTCCTTCAACAATGCCGCTTAGATTGGTTCAAATTAAAAACGATTAATATAAAAAATAGGAGACAGCATTATGTCACGATTTACTTTAAAATCATTAAGTTTAATTGCAGGGATATTATTTTCAGCAAGTTCTGTGTTTTCTCAGGATTTGAAAACTGCAATAAATTATACCAACAGCGAGCAATTTGAAGACGCTGCAAAAACATTTTCCGCATTGATTGCGAAAGAACCAACAAACGGAGATGCTTTTTACTACTATGGCGAAATGTTTCTGAAAGAAAGGAATACCGACACCAGTTCTCTTTCGCTAAAGGAAGCTACTTCCTCAGCACTTGAATATTTTAATAAAGGTATTGCTTTTGAACCAGGCAACCCTTTAAATTATGTTGGAGTAGGAAGAGTGAATATTTTACTTGGGAATGAAGCCGAAGCTACAATAAATTTTGATAAAGCCAAAGCACTTCTGCCTTATAAAAATTACAAGAATTCTCCAATTTCATTATCGAAACAGGCATTGACTTATGCTAAAATTGCTGAAGCTATGGTTAAATCGCCAAAGCGCGTACTTGCCGTACAAATGGAGTTAATTGAAAGTGCATTGGTTAGAGACCCTAAAAATGCTGAAGTTTATTTAATTAAAGGTGATATTTATCTCGAAAGTAACGATGGCTCAAGTGCAATTGTTGCATACAACAAAGCCAATGAACTTGATCCAACTTCTTGCAAGGCAATGGTTAAAATTGGCAAACTCTGGGTACGTGGAAAAAGCTATAACGACGCCATAAGTTATTTTAATGATGCGTTGAAAATAGATTCAACTTTTGCTCCTGCTTATCGCGAACTTGGTGAATTATACGGGTTGGCCGGTCAGTTTGATAAAGGAATAGATAATTACAAAAAATTTGTTGACCTGTCAGGAAACAATACCGCTGCAAAAGTTCGCTATGCTTCCTTCCTATTCATGAATAAGGATTATGAAGGTTCTATTAATTTAATAAATGAAATCTTTACAATTGATAGTGAAACACCATACAAATACTTATTGTATCGTTTATCAGCATATTCATATTTCGAAACCAAAGAATATTCTCTGGCTTTAACCGCAATTGAAAACTTTTTTAAGACAGCCAAAGAAGAAAAAATCCTTTCGTCTGACTATTCATACTTTGGAAAAATTCTTTCAAAATCAGGAAAAGATTCTCTGGCAATTGAAAAATTCAAGCTTGCGATAAATCTCGACCCCGAAAACTATTCACTTTTATCTGAAATTGCTAAATCATATAACAATATGAAAAACTATGATAAAGCTGCTAAATATTATGAACAAAAACTTGTCAAAGATCCAACATCACTTCTTGATCTTTACGAATTGGGGAAATGCTACTTGAACAACAGACAACTTATTAAAGCTGATTCTACATTTGGAATATTTCTTCAAAGCAAGCCCGATTTTTACAATGCAGTTAAATACCGTGCACAAGTTAATGCATCTATCGACTCTACAAGCGAAAAAGGATTGGCTAAACCATACTATGAAGATCTGATTGTTCTTGCTTTAAAGGATTCGGCTAAATATTCAAAAGATTTGGTAAATGCATATTCTTACCTCAGATTTTATTATTTTAAACAATGGAATGCAAATAAAAAGTGCGACGACGGCAAAAATTCCATATTATATTGCGATAAAATATTAGCAATTGATCCAAAAGATGAAGCAGCAAAAACTACTAAGGACATCCTCAAAAAAGACATGTACGGTAAATGCCCTAACTAAACAACATACTTTATACAGAAAGACAGGATTAAATCCTGTCTTTTTTTTACCGTAAACTTGCCAGAAACTACCGTAAACTTTTCAGATAATACCTTTAAATGATTTACAGCATAAGCGAATACTAAATTTAGGTTATTTTTGTTAATTAATAGACCAAATTGAACAGAAAGAGTAAACTTAAAATTAAATTATTTTTGTTTCAGATTTGTTTTGAAAAATTAATTATATATTTGCCAATCTAAAAAAACTAAAAACAAAATAAATAACTAATTATTAATCACTAAATTTTAAGAAAAATGAGCAACAAAGGTGGACAATCATTAAAGGAAACGATGCAATCGCTTTTTGCAACCAGTGCTATTTTAATAGCCTTCATCGTTTCGGTTTTGATTTATATGTTAATTATGGGTAATCCCGCAAACTTTGAAGGTGGCAATCCTGACGGACATCCAATCCCAGGCAATTACCTTGCAATGATTTACAAAGGTGGAATGATCGTTCCATTGTTAATGACTTGCGTCTTAGTAGTTATTATTTTCTGCTTCGAAAGAGCAATTATGATCAGAAAAGCCAGAGGTAAAGCCGCAATTAACATATTTGTAAAAAACATTCAGAATTTGCTTGCAAACAATCAGATTGATGAAGCAAAAGCACTTTGCGACAAACAAAAAGGTTCACTTGCAAATGTTGTAAAATCTGCACTTATCAGATACCGCGAATTACAAGAAGATGCAAACCTTGAAAAAGATCAAAAAATCCTTGCTTTACAAAAAGAACTCGAAGAAGCAACAGCACTTGAATTGCCAATGCTCTCGAAAAACCTTGTAATTTTATCTACACTTGCTTCTGTATCTGTGCTTATTGGACTTATCGGTACTGTTCTTGGTATGATCAGAGCTTTTGCCGCACTTGCTTCTGCAGGTTCACCTGATGCACTTGCACTTGCAACTGGTATTTCTGAAGCCCTTATCAATACAGCATTTGGTATTTCAGGTTCTACTCTTGCTATTATTTTCTTCAATTATTTCTCTAGTAAAATTGATGCCTTTACATTTAAAATGGATGAAGCTAACTTTAGTATTATCCAAACATTTGCATCAACTACAAAAAAATAATTGCTTTTACCTGTTAAACTTTAAAACGATAAATTATGCCAAAAATTAAGCTAGCAGTCAAATCTCCTCACGTTGACATGACGCCAATGGTGGATTTGTTTGCCCTTTTGCTTACCTTTTTTATGCTAACAACCTCGTTCAGGCCTCAGGAAGCTGCAGTAGTTGATACACCTTCATCCATTTCGGAAAAACAAGCTCCCGACAAAAATATCATGACACTTTCTATCGACAGTGTTGGTCGGGTGTTTTTCAATATCGACAATGGTGCAGACACTATCAATAAATTTCGTGGAGATATTCTCAAAAAAATGGGTGAACAGTTCAATCTTACTTATAATAAAAAACAGATTGACAAATTCACTACAGGTTCTTCGTTTGGTATGCCTATTAAAAACTTAGGAAAATATCTTATTTCAGACGATGCCAAAGAAAAAGAGCTTCTCCAAACTGGAATTCCTACTGATTCAGCCGATGGCAGACCTTCTGAACTTTGGTACTGGATTCGCTTGTCGCGACAGGTGAACCCAAATGCCGAAGTTGCTATCAGAGGCGATGGAAATGCAGACTACAAAATTGTAAAAAAGGTAATGGATTTACTTCAGGATAATCAGGTTAATAAATTCAACCTGACTACTAACCTTCAAAAAGAAGAAGCCAAACTTGAAAATTAGTTTTATAATAAAAAATATTAAAAAAAATGGCTGAAATAATTCAAGAAGATCATGGTGAAAAAGGCGGAAAAAAGCGCCCTAAAAAAGGTGTTGCCCATATAGATATGACCCCAATGGTCGACCTTATGTGTTTGCTCATTACCTTTTTTATGCTTACTACTGCTTTTAGTAAACCAAAGGTAATGGAAATTACCATGCCTGAAAAAACTACCGACCTTGATAAGGATAAACCTCAAGTAAAAATTCCTGCCGACAGAACCTATAACATCCTTCTCACTGAGAAAAATGGGATATTTTGGTACAATGGAGTTATTGAAAAAGACAAACCCGTTCCAACTCTTGTGAAATCGAGTTTTGATGATAAAAGTGCCGTATGGATTCGTAAAATGTTGCTCCAAAAAAACAAAACCGTTTTCAAACAGGTTGCTGAACTTAAGGAAAAAGTTACTAAAGGAGAATTGATTATGGCTGACTCTACCCTTAACCGAAAGATTAAGGAAATCAAAAAGAAGGACACAAAAGCTCCAATTTTCCTCATCAAAGCTAACGCCAAGGTCAAGTATAAAAATATGGTTGACATTATTGACGAAATGGCTATATGTAATATCGGTAGTTATGCTGTGGTTGATATGGAAGACCAGGAACAACAGCTTATCGACGGTACTCTTAAGTAATCAAGATTCTGTGACATTTATAATGTAACATTATGGAAAAAAATAAAATAGAAAATCTGGACGAAATCGTTTTCCAAAACAGGAATAAGGAATATGGTGCGTATTTTCTCCGCAGAGCCAACAAAAAATACACCTCCCGCTCAATTATGATTGGAGTGGTTGCTTTGATTCTGGCTGCCCTAATTCCTTTTATCATATTCAAACAGGCTCGTTCGATAAATGTTGAAAAAACAGTAGGTGCCGAATTTGCCGATATGAACAAACCACCTGAAGATGCTCCACCTCCCCCTCCACCTCCGCCCCCACCAGCTGAGATCGAACAAAAGGTTAAGTTTACTGCTCCTGTGGTTACCACTGATACCGTTGAAGAAACTTCAATGTTGCTGAACCAAGATGATTTGAATGCATCTTCATCCACTACTGCGCCAATTACAGAAGAGGAAATTATAATCGATAATTCCGAAAATAAAGTTATTGAGCAGGTGGCTCCAGTATTTACTATTGTGGAATTGATGCCTGGGTATAATGGCGGAGAAGAAGCAATGTATAAATATTTGGCCGACAACATCAAATATCCTCAGGTAGCAAAAGAAACTGGTATTCAGGGAAATGTTATCGTAACTTTTGTTGTTGAAAAAGAGGGATCCATTTCTGATGTTCGAGTTCTTAAAGATATTGGTGGTGGTTGCGGCGAAGAAGCTCTTCGTGTTGTTAAAGCAATGCCTAAATGGAATGCTGGTAAACAAAATGGTGTTCCAGTTCGTGTTCAGTTCAACTTACCTATTCGCTTTACACTTCAATAAGACTAGTTCTTAAATATTCATTGAAAAGCCTTCCATTTTGGAGGGCTTTTTTTTTGTTTCCTTGAATTTTATATATCTATTTTGCCTGTAGATAAACTTTTTTGGTTTCTTCGGTAAGTATTCCTTCGTATATCACTTTAATGATTGCGTCAAAAGTTTCGCGCGGTGATCTTGGAATTTTATCTACAATTTCCTTAGGCAATTGCTCCAGAAAAACAGGGTCGAATAAATTATCTACGGCAATAAGAAAAGTAAGCAATGCTATTTCCTTATTAATATCTTTGGAAATATGTCCTTTTTCAATACCCTCTTCCATTAATCTGGAAAAACATAATTGCGCTATATCTCGTTTGTAAGCTGTTATTTTTGCCCACGCTTTTGGTTCACTTCTGCGGATATTTTCTGAAAATTTTGCAGAAATTTTCGACATTGTCAACGCTGTAACAGTGAAAATCGCTTTGAGTTTGTTCGGGAAATCAAGTTCTTTTTTAATTAGTAATGCATTGATATCTGCGGAAAGACCAGTAGTTAAACTTTCAATAACTTCGTTAAGAATATCATCTTTACAAACAAAATACCTATATAGGGTTTTCTTACTTATGGAGGCTTTACTTATAATATCTTCGATGGACACAGACGAATAGCCGTTCTGAAAAAATAAATCTCTTGATATTTTTATCGTTCGCTGTTTTATGTCGTTTTCTCTTCGCATAATTTTTTTTCAAAAATAGAAATAATTTTAATTGAATAAATATTTTTTTTAGACAAAAGATATACTTTTTCACCTAAATAAGTAAACAAAAACCGTGTAAACTTTTTTAATTATTTTTGTTTCCAGAGTTTATTTTTTTGTACTTTTGTAGCAAAATAAAACATCAATGGAGGAAATTATTGAAAAAGTTCTTAACCTTTATCTTAAATATGGTATTAAAAGCATTACCATGGATGATGCGGCTAAAGAGCTTGGGATTTCAAAAAAAACTTTATACCAGTATTTTTCGGATAAAGACGACCTTGTTCAAAAAGTAATAGCTTTCCATTTTGACAGGCAGCAATCGGCAATGGCCAAACTAAACCAAAATTATGTAAATGCAATACAAGAGCTTCTGTTGGTGAGTAAAAACCTTTCTGATTTCATTAATGCAATAAATCCAAGCTTTACTTACGATTTGCAAAAATATTATCCTGAAATATGGAAAAACATTATGAATGAGCGCAGGAGTCACATTTATCTTCAGATAAGACAAAATCTTGAAAAAGGTATTGCAGAAGGATTATATCGTTCGGATGTGAATGTAGACATCATTGTAACGTATTATGTTTTCCGTATTGAAATGGCAGGTAGTGCTGATTTACGATGTAACGACAAATACTCACCTGAAGAAATTTTTAATACCCTTTTTATATACCATATACGTGGAATTGCCAACCAAAAGGGAATCGAATACCTTGAAAATTTTATTAAAAACGAACAACTATTCTAAAATTATATGAAACGTATTTTTTTAATTCCAATTATGTTCTGTTGTATTCATCTGGCGACTTTTGCTCAGAATACAGCAAGTGACACTATACAAAAATTCACAGTTAAAGAGGCGCAGAATTACGCTGTTCAGAATGCTTACAAAACGACAAATGCCGATAAAGACATTGCTATTGCAAAAAAGAAGGTAGCTCAAACCACGGCGATAGGTCTTCCACAGGTTAATGCCTCCTTAAAATATCAGAATTATATTGACATTCCGACTCAGCTCATGCCCGACTTCCTGACTCCAGCAGTAGAAGGAGTTCTCTTATCCCACGGGTTGATTTCTGCTTCAGAATTAACAGGTTCGAGTGGCAATAAATTCCCCGTGCAATTTGGCTCTAAGAACAATTTTACAGCGGATATAACTGCAACCCAACTGATCTTTGACGGAGCTTATATTGTTGGTTTGCAAGCCGCAAAAACTTTTGTTGACATTTCTAAAAATGCTTATACAAAATCAGAAATTGAAGTAAAAGAATCTGTAGCACAAGCGTATTATCTTGTTCTTGTTGCAGAACAAAACAGAATCATCCTCGACAGTACACTTACCAATATTAAAAAGAGTTATGCCGATTCAAAAAAATATCTCGAAAATGGATTTGTCGAAGAATCAGATGTTGACCAGTTTGAAATCCTTGTTTCCACCATGGAAAATAAACTTAATATGGTAGACAGGCAGATTGAAATAGCTTACAAACTTTTAAAATTTCAAATGGGGTTAGATCTCAATAAAAAAATTGAACTTACTGAAAACCTAGAAGATTTAATCAATAATTCAATGGCCGAGAATCTCGTTTCAAAAGATTTTGATATAAAAAAGCACATCGATTATAAGCTTTTACAAACCCAGGAACAGATTGGTATTTTAAGTTTACGCAAAGACAAATTCGGCTATCTCCCTTCAATGGCTGCATTTATAACCACTTCGCGTAATGCACAACGCAACCAGTTTGACTTTTTTGAAAAAGATAAGGATTGGTACAAAACAACCATTTTTGGAGTTAGCCTTACCGTTCCCATTTGGGATTCGGGAATAAAACATTATAAAATACAACAGGATAAGCTCGAACTCGAAAAGACAAAAGCACTGCAACTGCAACTTTCACAAGCACTAACGCTTGATGTTGAATCTTCTCGTTCAACTTTACAAACATATACTGATCAGTATTCCAACGATTTGAAAAACATGAAACTTTCTAAGAAAATTTATGACAAAACGCTCGTAAAATATAACGAAGGAATTTCAACAAGTCTTGAGCTTACTCAGGCATATAATCAGTATTTAACGTCCCAGGGCACATATTTTACAACAGCTCTTGAGCTTCTCAAAGCAAAATCAAATCTTACAAAAGCATTAAACAATTATTAATTCCGAAAATATACAAACATGAAAAAGATATTCATTATTCTTCTTATTTGTCTGGCAATGATTTCATGCAATACTGACAAAAAAACAAAACTGGAAAAATTAAAAAAAGATTATTCCGAACTTGCAGATAAAATAAAAACTCTTGAAAAGGAAATTGCAGCCGAAGGTGGCGCAAAAGCTGAAAAATCTACCGTAGTTTCAACGATTGAAATTGAAATGACTTCATTTGATCATTACCTGGAGGTTCAAGGTAAAATTGACGGCGACGAAAACGTTACTGTAAGCCCAAAAACCATTGGTGTAATTACCAGCATTGATGTAAAAGAAGGACAAGCGGTAACTAAAGGCCAGGTTCTTGCACATATTGATGATGCAGTAATGAAAAAATCAATTGCAGAACTTGATTCTACACTTACATACGCCACAAATCTTTACAACAAACAAAAGAAGTTATGGGATCAAAAAATAGGTTCTGAAGTTCAGTATCTAACTGCAAAGAACACCAAAGAAAGTTTGGAGAGTAAAAAGAAAACACTTAAGGAGCAATTGGATATGTACAAAATTACTTCTCCAATAAATGGAACTATAGAAGAAATTCCAATTAAAATTGGTCAGTCCGCAGCGCCGGGCATACCTGCTTTCAGGGTTGTAAATCTCAGTAAGGTTAAGGTGGTTTCAGATATAGCAGAAACCTATTCTGCAAAGCTTAAAGCCGGCAATAAAGTCAAAATATTCTTCCCTGATCTTGACAAAGAAATTGATGCCAAAATTACATTTGCAAGCAAATACATTAATGCTGTAAACAGAACATTTGTAGTTGAATCGCAACTCGATAATACTTCTGATGAATACCGCGCAAACATGATTGCTGTAATGAAAATAAACGATTATCATGTTGATTCGGCAATTGTAATTCCTGTAAACTCACTTCAGAAAATTGACGGCAAAGAATATGTTTATCTGAATGTTGGCAATAAGGCAACAAAAAACCTAGTAACTACAGGAAAAACTTATAACGGATATACAGAAATTTTAAGCGGTTTGAAAAAAGGCGATAAGCTTATCAGTGTGGGGTATCAGAATCTGGAAGATGGCGAAAAAATCGCCACCAAATAAGCTTTGATTGTAACATTAAAAAAGAATTTAGATGAAAGGTAAAATAAAAGAATTCAAGCCTGCAAGCTGGAGTATCGACAATAAAACAAGCATATATGTGCTTGCCATTGTTATTGCGATATTTGGGATAATCAATTACAATACGATTCCTAAAGAGCAGTTTCCCGAAATAGTGGTTCCAACTATGTTTGTAAGCACTATTTATCCTGGCACTTCGCCTACGGATATCGAAAACCTGGTTACACGTCCAATTGAAAAAAATATCAAATCGATAAATGGAGTTAAAAAAATAACGAGTAAATCCGTTCAGGATTTTTCCATGATTGTGGTAGAATTCAATACGAATGTAGACGTAACTGATGCCAAACAAAAGGTCAAAGATGCAGTTGACAAATCACGCGTTGATCTGCCGAATAACCTTCCGAAGGATCCAGATGTTAAGGAAATTGACATGTCAGAAATTCCAATAATGTACATCAACCTATCTGGAGATTACGATCTGTCTAAGCTGAAAACTTATGCCGAAGATTTGCAGGACAAAATTGAATCGTTAAAAGAAATTACTAGAGTTGATATTGTTGGTGCGCTTGATCGCGAAATACAAATCAATGTCGACATGTATAAAATGCAGGTTGCTAAAGTAACATTATCGGACATTGAACGCGCGGTAACTTCTGAAAATATTACTATTTCCGGAGGTTCGATTGATATGGTTGGTATGAACCGTGCTATTCGTGTTGTTGGTGAATTTAAGGACATCGAAACTATTAAAAATCTTGTGTTTCATTCTGCCAGTGGCGCTACGATATATTTAAAAGACATTGCAGAAGTAAAAGACGATTTTAAAGAACGGGAAAGCTACGCTCGCCTTGATCATAAAAATGTAATCACTTTAAATGTGGTGAAAAAAAGTGGAGAAAACCTGATTGAAGCCGCAGACAAGATAAAAGAAATACTAACAGAAGAACAGAAATCCAATTTTCCCGAAAAACTTAAAGTTGTAATTACCGGAGACCAATCTCATTTTACAAAAAACACGCTCAACGAACTCAACAATACAATTATTATCGGATTTATTCTGGTAACCGTCATTCTCATGTTTTTTATGGGATTTACCAACGCCTTTTTCGTAGCCTTGTCTGTTCCACTTTCAATGGCAATTGCTTACATAGTAATGCCTGGAATTGGCTTTACCATGAATATGCTGGTAATGTTTGCATTTATTTTTTCGCTTGGAATCGTTGTGGACGATGCCATTGTGGTTATTGAAAATACGCACAGAATATTTAAACAGAACAAGGGAAAACTTTCCATACGGCGAGCGGCCAAACTGGCCGCAGGAGAAGTGTTTATGCCCATTTTATCCGGAACACTTACCACATTGGCGCCATTTTTTCCTCTTGCATTCTGGCCTGGTATTGTTGGAAAATTCATGTATTTTATTCCTGTAACATTAATTATTGTCTTGTTTGCTTCACTATTTGTGGCCTACATAATAAATCCAGTTTTTGCAGTGCAGTTTATGAAACATGAAGACGAAGACGAAAATGCACCTATTGATAAGAAGAAATTACTAAAAACTTCAGGCGCTATTGCACTAGTAGCTATTATTGCCTACTTGTCCGGATGGATAGGCACTGGTAATTTCATTATCTTTTTTATTCTTCTGTACCTGTTTCACAATATTTGGGGATTTAAGCTTCTTTTGAAATTTCAGAATAACATTATTCCCCGCTATATGCGACGTTATGAAAGAGTACTCAGGTATATTCTGCGAGGCAGACGACCTATATATTTCCTTGGTGGTACATTTGTGTTGCTTATCCTGACTTTTATTATTGTAGGAATTGCAAAACCAAAAGTTGAGTTTTTCCCTGGTAACCAGCCAAATTATATATATGCATATATTAAAATGCCAGTGGGTACTAGCGTTGAATATACCGATTCCATTGCCGGAATTGTTGAAAAACGAATTTATGGTGCCATTGGCAATGCAAACCCCATTGTGGAATCTGTGATTACAAATGTGGCACTGGGAGCTTCGGATCCATACGAACGTGACAATTCAATAGCATCAAACAAAGCAAAAGTAACTGTTGCTTTTGTTGAATTCGCAAAACGCCATGGCGAAAACACCAAGGATTATCTAGATAAAATCCGTGATGCGGTTAAAGGAATTGCAGGAGCTGAAATAGCTGTGGAACCCAACAGAAGTGGTCCACCAACGGGAAGAGCTTTAAATGTAGAACTTGTTGGTGAAAACATAGACAC
>JBBQSF010000055.1:0-19616 GCA_038214085.1 Bacteroidales bacterium
ATAAAACTAAACTCGGTTGATTTTATTTCCTTTAAAACACGATTACTGGCTGAAGGTACTGCCGGAGACCCTGTGAAAAAAGCAGGACTGATAAAAGAAATTGTAAATACCATTGCGCTCATCCCCGACCCTATTGTCCGCTCTGTATATATTAAGGAATGCAGCGAGGACATGAAAGTTGCGGAGAATATTATTGCCAACGAAATTATAAAGTTACGACGGTCAAAATATAAAGAAAAGAAAGAACAACCACAATTTACGCCTATTGATCAAGAAAACCTTATTGTATCAGAAACTCAAATTCTATCTGACAGCAATCCTTCAGAAAATCAGGAAAAAGAATTGCTTCGCTTTCTACTCACATACGGAAATGAAGAAATTGAATTTCCTAGTAAAGATGAATTTGGCGACGATGTTGCAATTAAAGTTAAACTCGGAAATTTTATTGTTGAGGCATTGAATGAAGACGAAATTGTATTTCAAAATATTGATTATCAGATTATTTTTCAATTGTTTTGCACTGAAGTGGAAAAAGGAAATATTCCTTATATGAAGTTCTTTACCAATCATTTTGATCAGAATATATCAAAAACTTCTGTCAATCTTGATCAGTTTGAACATGAACTGAGTGCAAACTGGGAAAAGATTCACAAAATAAATGTCGGCGATGAAAGGGATAACTTACATAAATCAGCATTGGATCTAATTTATGCCATTAAGTTAAAACGTGTGGATGCAATGATAGATGAAATTGCAAAAAAGCTTAAAGCTGCGACAACCGACCAAGAGATTACCGAATTGCAGAAACGGCATATCATTCTTACAAAAAATATAAGAAAATCATTTGCCGACCAACTAACAATTGTGATTTCAAAGTAACAATGGAATTGCTAAAATAACTATCTTTGTAAAAGAAAATAATTGTACTATGAAGAAAAACATGGGAACCATTGACCGACTTGTAAGGGTTGTTGTTGCTCTGCTGTTGGCTGTACTTATTATTCAGGGAGTAATAAACGGAATCTGGGCTGTTGTATTGGGTGTTGTTGCCGGAGTGTTTTTAATTACATCAATTCTGGCTTTCTGTCCTTTATATACCATTTTCGGAATTCATACCCTGCGCTGTCGTGTTGGAAATGACGATTAATCAATAACTCTTTTAAACGATGAGTATTCCTTTTAAGATTTGAGATTTTAAAACAAGCATTCAATCTGAAATAAAATATCTCAAATAGTTCGAATTGTTTTTTGAAGTGAATTTCAGGATCGTTTCTTCTCAAAAAATCTTTGTAATAATTCTTTGGCTTCATTTTCAAGCAGGCCCTTAATTACTTTAGTTTTAGGGTGAAGAATACTTTTTTGCAAAACTGAAAAACCTCGTTTAGTGTCGGTGGCACCATAAACCACAAGCCCAATCTGTGCCCAGAATGCAGCTCCTGCGCACATCGGACAAGGTTCAAGTGTTACATATAAAATACACTCGTTGAGATATTTGGCGCCAAGATAATTTGACGCCGATGTAAAGGCCTGCATTTCAGCATGAGCTGTAACATCATTTAGGTGTTCCGTATAATTATAGGCTCTTGCAATAATTTTATTGTTGCATACAATTACAGCACCTATGGGCACTTCATCAGCATCGAAAGCTTTTTGTGCTTCTTTTAAAGCCTCTTTCATGAAATATTCATGCGTAAACTCAGTAATTACGGGCATAATAATATTTTTTGCAGTTCAAACGTCCAAAAATAGGACTTTCCAACCAATAAATCTAAAAAACAGATAATTTTATAGTAAACAGCTGCTTTTTCATGCAATTTAAAAAACGGTTTAAATATAGACAAATAACATTATAAAACAGTCTAATGATATACATATAGAATTTATATAGGTGTTTAAAAAATTTGTACCAATTGTGGCTGTAAGTAATAATAATTATTTATGTTTGCAGCGAACCAAATCATAAAAAACACTATGAAAAAACTATTTACTTTAATGCTAACGTTTGGAATTAGTCTTAGCAGTATAAATTTTGTAAAAGCTCAGATCAACCCGACATCTTCCCAGTATTATGCTAATGGCTCCTATACTGTGGTAGCAGATTCAACAACAGTGAATTCAAAAAAGCTTCTTATGTACAGACCAAATATACAGCCTTCAGCATCCGCCAAGTATCCGGTGTTGATTTTTCAGCCTGGTGCAAATGGTTTGTTTGGTGGAACCATTACTGTACATTCTTATGATTTATACATGAAGCACTTGGTTACTTATGGCTACGTTGTTCTGGTTATAGATGAAACATCTGCAGGACTGCCCAATGGCAGTACTTTTAAAGCCGTTCACGATTGGTTTAAAACAAATGTTGCCAATACTTCGCACTGGCTGTATAATTATGCCGATCCTACAAAGGTTATAGTGGGCGGACATTCAAACGGCGGTGTTAATGCTACTGCATGCTTGGTCGACAGGCCAACGGAAATTGCTGCCATTGTTTATTTTGCTTCTTACCCAAGCAATAATTTTTTGTTGCCACAGAATGTAAGTGCATACGCCGGAAAAGTTCTTGATTTATCGGGTGCTGCCGACCAAACAAGTGTGCCTGCAGACTGTAGAACCGGTTACGATGCTTACCTTGCTGCCAATTGTGGTTACTGGGTTAGTATTACAGGAATGGACCACGGCGGTTTTGGCGATTATGTAAACACTTCACAGCCTGTTGGCGCCATTGGCAGAGCAAATGCAACTGCAACTGTCAGGCATTATCTGGTTAGTTTTATGGAAAGTCAGTTTAAAAACAACATTATTGCTTCTGCAAATTTTTCAACGGCACTTCTACAACCTAATACCACCAGTCAGTTTGAGAATTCATGTTCAGTTACTGCAATTCCGGAAAATAATGCTGAAACTGTTTCTATTTACCCAAATCCGGCAACAGATATCATTAACATACAATTAAATTCTGCTATAAACACCACTGATGTTGCTGTTTTCGACATCACAGGTAAAAATATAACTGCCGGAATATCGTTCCGTCAAATTCAGGAAAACCTTATTTCCGCTGATTTTTCATCAATTCAGGATGGATACTATTGTATCCGTATTTTTGATGGAGCGATCTATCGTTCTTTCAAGGTGGTAGTTATGCAGTAATCCGGCTGCATTTTTCGGAAAATTTCATAGGCACGCGAACAGACAGCCATGGCAATTGCTTTGGCTGTTTTGTTTTATACAAATGAGTTTATTTTATTAATTTCGCACAGCAAAAAATTTTAAATTATGTATCGTACTCATACTTGTGGCGAATTATCAATTAAAGACGCCGGAAAAGAAGTAATATTATGTGGTTGGGTTCAGCGCTCACGCGAACTTGGAGGAATGACTTTTGTTGATCTCCGCGACAGATATGGAATCACTCAGCTGGTTTTTAACATGGAAACCAATGCCGAAATATGTATAAAAGCCGCTGAGCTGGGACGCGAATTTGTGATTAAAGCCTTCGGTAAAGTTACTGAACGAAGCAATAAGAACCTTAAAATGCCTACTGGCGAAATTGAGATTACAATTTCTGATTTTGAAATATTAAATTCTTCGAAAATTCCTCCCTTTACTATTGAAGATGATACCGATGGAGGAGAAGAACAGCGCATGAAATACCGTTACCTCGATTTGCGTAGAAATGTTTTAAAGAAAAACATGGAACTCCGCCATAAATTGGGAATTGAAACACGGAATTATATGAACAATATCGGGTTTATGGAAATTGAAACCCCTTATCTTATTAAGTCAACGCCGGAAGGAGCCAGAGATTTTGTAGTTCCTTCGCGCATGAATCCCGGAGAATTTTATGCTTTGCCTCAATCGCCGCAACAATTCAAGCAATTGCTTATGGTTGCTGGTTACGACAAATATTTTCAGATTGTACGCTGTTTCCGCGATGAAGACTTGCGTGCCGACCGTCAGCCGGAATTTACACAAATCGATTGTGAAATGTCATTTGTGGATCAGGAAGATATTTTAAGTACATTTCAGGGACTTGCAAAACATTTGTTTAAAAATGTAAAAGGCATTGAGGTTGGCGACTTTCCGCGTATCAGTTATGCCGATGCCATGAAATATTATGGTAATGATAAACCAGATATTCGTTTTGGAATGAAGTTTATTGAGTTGAACAATCTTGTGAAAGACAAGGGTTTTAAAGTGTTTGACGATGCCGAACTGGTAGTTGGTATTTGTGCCGAAGCTTGTTCGGAATACAGCCGTAAACAAACCGATGAACTTACTGATTTTGTAAGGAAACCTCAGATTGGTGCCACTGGACTTGTGTATTTAAAATGCAATACCGATGGCACTTTTAAATCCTCGGTAGATAAATTTTACAATGAAGACGAATTAAAAAAATGGGCAGAACGTTTTAATGCTAAAGCTGGAGATTTGATTCTTATTCTTGCCGGCAAAACCGAAAAAACCCAGAAAGCCCTCAGCGAACTTCGTCTCGAAATGGGCAATCGCCTAGGTTTGCGTAAACCTGAAGTTTTTGCGCCATTATGGGTTGTCGATTTTCCATTGCTCGAATGGGATGAAGATACCAATCGTTTTTATGCAAAACACCATCCTTTTACTTCACCCAAACCGGAAGATATTCCGATGCTCGAAACCGATGCAGTAGCAGTGCGAGCAAATGCTTACGATCTGGTGATAAATGGCGTTGAAATTGGCGGCGGTTCTATTCGTATACACAATAAAGATTTGCAGAAAAGAATGTTCAGTATACTTGGTTTCAGTGATGACGAGGCACAGAAACAATTCGGTTTTTTAATGAATGCATTTGAATATGGCGCTCCTCCTCATGGTGGCATTGCTTTTGGTTTCGACCGCTGGTGTGCTGTTTTTGGCGGAACAGAGTCCATTAGGGATTACATTGCATTTCCAAAAAACAATTCCGGCCGCGATATCATGATGGATACGCCTTCAACTATTTCGCAGCAGCAATTGGATGAATTGTTTATTGAAACAAAACCGGTATAATAATTACTTGGAACAATAAAAAAAGCCGATCACATTTCTGATCGGCTTTTATATTGAAAACATGATATGTTACTTACTTATTTGTAGTAAGTTCGAATTTCCATTGAGTTGCAAATTCTTTTTGTTTGGTAACAAATGCTTCTATTTCTTTATTGAGTTTTTCGTCAATAACTTTTGAAAGAGCCATTAATTCGTCGTCCATTTCAGGAGTGTAATCTTCGTTTGTGTTTTTGGCAATATTAATGATTTTTGGATATTCGTTTTCTGTAGCGCTTTTGTATGCTTTAAAAAGACTGAGAGCAGCATCTTTATAATCAGTTTTTCCGTCGAAGGATTCCATTTTAGTTACAATTGCTTCTGATTCGGTTACCTGTTTAGCAAGACCAGCAAGTGCATCGTCGTATTTAGCCGCGTCGTTTGAGCTAATAGCCTGAATAAGCACGTCTTCTGCTTTAATAACTTTTGATTGCTCATCTACAAGTGCGTCGTTGTATTTGATTGCATCGTCGGTAGTTGGGCCGCAAGATACCATCAATACTGATAATACAAGCGATCCAAATAAGGTTGATAATACTTTTTTCATTTTTAGAATTTTTGGGTTAATAATCAATTTGTTTTGCAAAGATAAAAAAGATTTGCTGACAGATAAAAATACAGCAACATAGTTTACTTTTTTTACATTAAACTTATGCAAACACATCTAATATAATTATACCAAATGATTGAAAAACAAGATTTGCAATATCAAAGAACGGTCATCCAAAAATTTCAAATTGCTACTAAATAAAGAAAAGACGCTAAATGCGTCTTTCTTTTCTTCCACTATTTTGTATTAGCTGAAACTTAACGTGTCTTTTAAGAAAGCCCCAGTAACCATATAATTAAAAGTATTACTGCAATTACAAGAAGTATATGAATAAGGCCGCCCATTCCCCAACCACCGGAAAGAATACCAACAAGCCATATTATTAATAATATTGCAATCAACACCGCTAAAAGACTGTGTGGATTATCACTTGGGCTTTTCAGAATTTTCTCAAAGGTAGATTTGTTTTTTTGAACTTTTACAGGTGAATTAAATTTTGAATCCACTGCTAATGAATTTGAAGTAGCCGCTTTTTCAATACCAGATTTGTGATAAGCTTGCTTCTTGTCAACAGAATTATTATTGCTACTATTACTTTGTTTGATTTCATTTATGTTGTCGGTTTTTAAAACAATATTCTTCTCAACCGTTGTTTTAATCTGTTGCGGTGAAACGAGATCGGGTTTTACTAAATATACTGTTTCGCGTTCTTTTTGCTTCAGAGCTTGTCGCTTATTTGAATGTTCGACATAATAACCATTTCTATAAAGCCTTTTTGTAAAAGACACATTCATTATATTGCTGCAGGACGAAAATAAAATACCTGCTCCAATGAATATAATAACGTAAGTAAATAAATTTTTCATAAGATTTGATTTTATTTGTAAGAGAATTATTGTTTTACAAAATTCAACATATTGCAACAGAAGAGTGTTATATAATTTTTGAAATAAGTTATATCATTCACACATTTTCTTGCCTGCAATATAGCTTTAAAAAAAAGCGCTTTAAAACAACAACGCTCTTTTTTTATCCTTGAAAATAGTTACTGCTTCACAATGGTGTTGCCTGCCATTACAACGGCACCTGTTCTTGCTAACGCTCTGCCGTCAAGTGTTGCACCCGTGTTGAAAGTTATGGATTGCATTGCCATAACAGTTCCTTTAAAAACAGAAGTTGTTCCAAATGTTGCAGAACTTCCTACCTGCCAAAATATATGGGATGCCAATGCCCCTCCGCTAAGAATTACCTGACGTCCGGAAGTGGTGGTGAGCGTTGATGCTATTTGAATAATAAAGACGGCACTTGAATTTCCTTTTGCATCGAAAGTGAGGTCACCTGAAGATATCGCCAGCGAAGAAGTTGACTTGTAAAGACCGGGGGTAAGAGTAAGCCCTCCGATATTTCCTGATAATATTACAATATCAGTGCTTGTTCGTCCCGCTGCATCATTATATGCTGCAGTTAAATCAAGTTTGGCCTGAGTAGCAATTGCATCATTAATGTGCTGTGTTCCTATCAGTATTCCCGGAGGAAATCCACCTACTGAAGTTCCGGGACTTAATCCAATATCTCCTGTAATATTTGTTGCTCCTGTATTGCTGATTGCTGAGCCGGCAAGTATTGCCAAAGTGGATGCGCCTGCCATTGGCACTGTTGCCTGAACAATTGTTTGGACAGGAATTACAGTTGTGCTGTTATCTGATGATGCATCATCTTTATCTTTTTTACACCCGCCGATTAAAACAACTGATACTATTGCAAGGCTTGTTAATAGTTGTTTAATATTCATTTTTATATTTTTTAAGTTTCCGCTTCTGGCGTACAGATGTGAATAAATTTCACGGAACAAAGGTCTGCATCATTTAACGCGAAAGCGTTACGCAACTAAAGAAATAAGTTACATGATTCTCACATGCCACGCAATGCAATGTGTTTTTATTTCGTTTTAAGATTCGCATTTTCATTAGCTTATATTAAATTATTATATATATGCTTTTTCAAATTTACACAGATAGTCTGCATGTTACGTTAATTTAATATTTAAATGCGTTTACTCTGGGTAATTAAATAGTATAACAAACGACATCCTTTTATTTTCTTAATTTTGCTTTTCGATTTATTAAGTTAAGCAGCAAGGAAATCAATGAAAATTCAGTGTGTGGAAATCATGTCACCAGTGGGCTCATTTGAGTCGCTCATAGCGGCTTTGCAAGGTGGTGCCGGCTCTGTTTATTTTGGAATTGGCAAATTAAATATGCGCTCTAGGTCATCGGTTAATTTTACAATTGACGATCTCAAACAGATATGCGCTATTTGCAACGAAAAAAAAGTAAAAACATACCTCACTGTAAATACCATTATTTACGATGAAGAAATGGAGGAAATGAAACGCCTCGTTAATTCAGCGAAAGAAAATGGCGTTACTGCTATTATTGCTTCAGATATGTCAGTTATTAATTATGCCCGTTCTCAAGGAGTTGAGGTACATATTTCAACGCAATGCAACATTACCAATATTGAAGCTGTTCGTTATTATTCCGCTTTTGCTGATGTAATGGTTACTGCTCGCGAGCTTTCATTGGCTCAGGTAGCCGCAATATGTAAAAAAATAAAAGAAGAAAATATCTGTGGACCTTCAGGAAAGCCAGTTCAAATTGAAATATTTGTTCATGGCGCCCTATGTATGGCGGTTTCTGGAAAGTGTTATTTAAGTTTAGACAACATGAATCACTCTGCCAATCGTGGTGCATGTTTGCAAATGTGCCGCCGTTCGTACCTTGTAACAGACAAAGAAGAAGGTTACGAATTCGAAATCGACAATGAATATATCATGTCGCCAAAAGACTTATGCACCATAGGTTTCCTTGATCAGATATTGAAAGCCGGTGTTTCAGTTCTTAAAATTGAAGGCCGTGGCCGTTCTCCTGAATATGTAAAAACAGTTACAGAGTGCTACCGACAGGCTGTTGAAGCGATCCAAAATGAAACGTATTCTCAAGAGTTGACAGACAAACTTACCGAAAAACTCAAAAGTGTTTTCAATCGTGGGTTCTGGGATGGATATTATCTTGGAAGAAAAATGGGCGAATGGACTGAAAGATACGGTTCTCAAGCAACCAAGACCAAAATATATTGTGGTAAAGTTAGTAATTATTTCAGCAACTTAAATGTTGCCGAAATTAAAGTTGAAACAGGAACACTTAATATTAATGATGAAGTGCTTATAATTGGCCCAACAACAGGAGTGCTTGAATTTGCAATACCTGAAATTCGACTGGAATTAATACCTGTAATTACTGCTGCCAAAGGGGAATATTGTTCAATAGTTGTTCCTGCCACAGTTCGAAAGAATGACAAACTTTATGTTCTGAAGGCTGCAGAATTCTGAGTATTTTTTAGCAAAGAAATAAAAACCAAATAATTCTTGCTTTTTCTCTGTGAAACTCCGTGTTTTTAGTGTCTCTGTGTTGGAAATTTAGCAAGGAATACTTACGAATTAATCAATGCCTTCACCGGTGCCAGTCCCGAATAAGTTCCTTCCTGTATCGCTTTGAGTACTGCGCCACCGCCCGTAAAAATGTAATATTTAGGATCGTCAAGAGCCACAATATACAAACCCGGTAAAAGTCGTTTGAGTTCCTGCATGGTATCACCGCCTCCGTACAATTTAATGGCTTCTGGATTGTCGTCGATCAATTCATCAAGAGCAATGGTGCCTTCGTTAAAATGAGGCGTGTAGCCCATCACTGCATTTACAAATACAGTATGTGCACTCTGGAAAACATCAAGTACATTTTTTTCGACAAATGATTCCTTGGCAACATCAAGAATATAATTAAGTTTTGTGCCGGGTTTAATATTTCTAATATCAAGGGTTCTGAACTTTCCTTCTTCTCTGCCTTCTAAAATGTCCGATTCTACGATAAAAGGAAGCTCAATAAGTTTTCCCGGAAATTGTCCTGCAAAATCAACAAAAGCCTTTGCATGTTCCATGTCTTCGGCATCAATGCCTTTTATTTCAAATCCGTATTTGGCACATAAATAGGCATTGTAAATAACTCCGCCAAGAACAAGATAATCGGCAACTTTTAATAATGCATTCAGTGAATCGATTTTTGTATCAAATTTTGCCCCTGCAACCACTGCTACCAATGGGCGTTCGGGAGTATAAATCCTATCCAGATTGTGTAGTTCCTTCTGCATCAGAAATCCCGCATACGAAGGCAAATACTTAGCAACACCAACAGTGGAAGCGTGTGCCTGCCACGAGCCAAAAGCATCATTTACAAAAATATCAGCCAGTCCGGCGAGTTGGTAGGCAAAGCGCTCGGCTTCTTCGCCTTTGGCTTCTTCACCAGCAAACCAGCGCGTATTGGGGAAATAAATCATATCAATTTTATCATCGCGCAAATCTTTAATCATGTGGTTAACCGATGTTTCAATTCCAGAATAACCTTGATCGCCTAACGCATGAAATTCAGGGACACCAACCCTTACATGAAGTTTATTCTGAAGGTATTCCACAATTGGCATCACCGAAGTATCGTCGCTGATATTGATAGTACCGGTTTTTTTATCTTTGGGTCGGCCTACATGGGTCATCAGAATTATTTTTCCACCTCGTGCATTAATGTAATACAAAGTACCAATGGTTGCATCAATTCTGTATGGATCGTGGATAATCCCTTTTTTTACTACATTGTGGTCAACACGTACCAATACGGTTTTTCCTTTAAGGTCGGCTTCCTGAAGAAGTCTAAAATTGAAAATTTCGCTCATAATAATTATTTTTTATACCAGATTTTTTTTTCAGGAACCAAAGGTTTTTCGGGCATTTTCAGAGAAGTAAATGCGCCAAATATCCATCCTTCCTTATTTTTAAAACTTATTTTATACCAATAATCAGTATCCTCATTTATGGTTTCTTGTTTTCCTTTTTCAAGAATTTTGCATGTGTCGTTTGTTTTAAGCTGCTTTATTTTTAAAGCTTTTAAATCGGGAGATACACGCACATTTACATTGGTGCCCTTTATCACCAATAATTCGGGTAGTTTTGGCTCTATGGCAATGGAATCCTTTTTGGGCGGTAGTGAGCTTTCGTCACTTCCCGGTTTGTCAGAACTTCCGCAGGAAAGCAAGCCCAGAAATGTAATCATTATAAGGGATTGTAATCCAATAAAAAATACTCCTTTTCTCATATTATTTGTTTATTTGTTTGTAAATTTCTTCGCTTTGCTTTTCGAAGCCAGGTTTTCGCAGTAGCGCGAACATGTTGTTTTTGTAAGCTTCCACGCCGGGCTGATCAAATGGATTTACCTCAAGAAGATATCCGCTAAGGCCACAAGCAAATTCGAAAAAGTAAATCAATTCGCCCAAACTTTCTTCATCAATCTGTGGGATTTCAATACGGATATTTGGTACTTCGCCGTCAACGTGAGCCAGGCAAGTTCCTATTTCGGCAGTAGCATTCACTTCGTGCAAATCTTTCCCCGAAATAAAATTCAATCCGTCGGCATTTTCGGCATTAAAGGGGATTTCAAGTTTGTGATGGCTTTTGCTTACAGAAAGAACAGTTTCGAACAAAAACCGCTTTCCTTCCTGAATATATTGCCCCATTGAATGCAAATCAGTAGTGAAACTTACACCTGCCGGGAAAATTCCTTTTTCTTCTTTTCCTTCGCTTTCGCCGTAAAGCTGCTTCCACCATTCGGTGAAATATTGCAGCGAAGGTTCATAATTTACAAGAATTTCTGTATCTTTTCCTTTGAAATATAGCAGGTTTCTGATGGCTGCATAAATAAAAGCCTGATTATTCCAAAATGCTGTTTCACTTTTTAAATGGTTTTCCATATTTGCAGCACCTTCAATAATTTTATTGATATTGAAACCCGCAGCTGCAATGGGAATAAGGCCTACAGGGGTAAGAACAGAATAGCGGCCACCAACATCGTCGGGGATAATGTATGATGCATATCCTTCTTTATCTGCAAGGGTTTTAAGCGCACCTCTTGATTGATCAGTAATGGCAATTATACGTGATTTTGCTTCAGCTTTGCCGTATTTTTTTTCGATATGATTTTTTAACAGACGAAATGCAACAGCCGGTTCTGTAGTGGTTCCTGATTTTGAAATTACCACAATGGAATAATCTTTTGCATCAAGCAATTCCATAAGTTGCCAATGGTAATCGGCGCTCAGGCTGTTTCCTGCATAAACAATATTGAGCTTTTTGTCTGGCATCAACGCATTAAAGGGATTCGACAATGCATCAATAACCGCACGGGCACCAAGATAGGAGCCACCAATGCCAATAACAACAAGCACTTCGGATTTTTCGCGAAGCATTTTTGCATCAGCATTTATACGGTTCAGCAATTCCTGATTTATTTGAGAAGGCAAATCAACCCATCCTAAAAAATTATTTCCGGCTCCGGTTTTCTCAAGCAACTCCTTCTGCTTTTTTTGTAAATCATTTTCTAAGGCATCAATTTCTGATTTATCAATAAAATCGAGCGTTTTGGTGATATCAATTTTTAGGTTAACCATGATATTTAATGTTAGTGAATTGATTTACGAATATAGTGATTTATCCGAATCATAAAAGGATAATTTTTATTGTTGAAGTAATTTAATTTACCCAATGTATTTGACACTCTTTCAATATAAAAAATAGATTAAATTTGCAGTCTTTCTCAATCATTACAGAGCAAAAAATGCGCAAACAATTTTCCTTTTTCTTAAAAATAATGCTTTTCTGGCTGAGTTATTTCTTGCTGCTCCGAGCAGCTTTTCTGGTTTATTTATCCACAACACTCAGAGCAGAACCATTTACAGAATCAGTAAAAGCACTGTGGTTCGGCTTGAGAATGGATATTGCTGCAACTGCGTACCTTCTTGCAATACCTTTGTTGCTGTTTTGCGTGTGGCAGTTTATTGCAAACAATAAGTGGCAAAAAGTTTTCAGGATTTTTAATTATGTTACCATTGCTTTTTGTGCATTATTGAACAGCGCTGATATGGGACTTTTTGGCGAATGGGAAACAAGGATAAACAGCAAAGCATTGTCGTACCTCGCTTTCCCGAAAGAAACCCTGATGGCAACAAGTGCAGCACCGGTTTGGTTACTCCTTATACTTGCTTTTGTTTTGGCGGCAATTGGAATATTTGCTTTTAAAAAACTGCTGAAACTGCCTTCAGGTATTTACGTTTCAAAAGTTATTTACAAGATATCCATGATTCTGATCGTTCTTCCCTCACTTTTTTTTATGTTGCGGGGTGGATTTCAAAAATATCCCATTAACAAAGGAAGTGTGTATTTTTCCGATAAACCTGCACTCAATATTGCGGCCATCAATACTTTCTGGAATTTTTTTGAAATACTTGTCAATCCTAGGATAACAAAGAATCCTTATGTTTTTATGGATCAAAAAGTGGCCGAGAAAATTACTGCCGAAATATTTGCTTTGCCCGTTGATTCTACCGAAATGCTATTTACTGTGGCCAAACCAAATATTGTTTTGATAATGATGGAAAGCCTCAGTGCCGAAACAATGACCGCACTAGGCGGAGAAAAGGGAATTTCTCCTGGACTGGATTCTCTATGTAAGCAAGGCTTGCTTTTTAGCAACTTTTATGCAACAGGTTTTCGCACCGAACAGGGCTTGATTGCCTTGTTGAGCGCCTTTCCTGCACAGCCAGCAAGTACGATAATCAGAAATTTCGGAAAATTTGAAAAACTCGACATCTCCACCTTGGTGCTTAAAGAAAACGGATATGCGCTGTCCTACTACTACGGTGGTGTGTTAACGTATGCTAATACGAATCATTACCTCAAAATGGGCGAATTTACTACTCTTGCCGGAAGAGAAGATTTTCCTGAAACTTCGCGTTCAACCGACTGGGGCGTTTATGATGATATCCTTTTTAATTACCATTTAAAGGAAGTTGGGAAGCAAAACCAACCTTTTTTCAGTATTGTAATGACATCTACCAATCATGAGCCTTTTGATGGGAAAGTAGAAAAAGTTTTTCCTGGTAAGGATGAATGTTCTGCATACAAGAATACCTCTCATTTTGCCGACAAATGTTTATTTCAATATCTGCAGACCGCCAAGTCCGAACCTTGGTATGCCAACACCGTTTTTATCATTACCGGCGACCATGCCCACAAATACCCGCAAAATAGGCAATACAACGAAGCCGAGCGGCATCATACGCCATTGCTGATTTTGGGAGCACCATTAAAAGAAGCCTATCGGGGCAAAATAATTTCTACAACAAGCTCTCACCTTGATTTTGCAGCAACACTATTTGCGCAATTGGGAATAAAAACAAATAAATTTCCTTGGAGCCGAAATCTAATGAACCCCACATGTGGCAATTTTGCTTTTTATACTTTCGACAATGGATTTGGAGTAGTTTCAGGTAAACAAGCACTTATTTATGATCACAATGTGAAAAAAATTATTTACACCAAAAATAAAACTTTTACCAAAGCTGAGGATGATAAATTATTGAACAAGGGCAAGGCTTTTTTGCAGGTTATGTTTCAAAAATATATTGATTTGGATAATTAGTTGAGAGAAATATAGTTGGGAGTATGATAGTTTTTAGTTGGGAGTATGATAGTTATTTGTTGGGCGTTATTAGTTGGGAGTTGGGAGAGAATTTGTTGGTTTAAAATAGTGGACTTTTGGTGTTGAGATAGCGAAATATTTATCTGAGAAATTAATGTTAAAGAAGATAAACAACAAACAAATCCTTCTGCTCGGAGCTTTATTTCTGGCTATTACTTCTGTTTTTTCTGTTGGCTATTATCAGTTTGATGAACATTTCCAAATACTTGAATTTGCTGGCTTTAAACTTGGAATGAATTCGGTTGCAAATATGCCATGGGAATTTCATTACCAGCTGCGTTCGGCCTTGCATCCGGCAATAGTGGTGGCGTTTTATAAACTGTTTTCATTTTTCGGTTTTACGAATCCCTTTGGAATAGCTACTTTTTTTCGTTTTCTCACGGCAGCATTTTCCTTCTGGAGTTCTTGGTTGCTCTACAAAGCCTATGCACCTAAAATAACAAGCGAGCTGATTAAACGATGGTTTTTAATGTTATGCTTTTTGTTGTGGTTCGGCGTTTTCTTAAAAGTGCGTTTTTCTTCCGAAAGTTGGTCGGGAATGCTTATGGTATTTGGCTTTTCGTATTATCTGTTAAACGAAAAATCAATTAAGTGGCGGCATTTTGTTGCAGGTTTATTGTTTGGTGTGGCTTTTCTATTCAGGTTTCAAAGCGGTTTTGTAATTCTTGGCTTTGGCTTATGGTTGATTATTATTGAAAAAGTTAAATTTATTTCGCTGCTAAAATTCGGAACAGGTTTGCTACTCATGCTTGCAGTTGGCATTTTGATTGACTTCTGGTACTACGGAGAGTGGATTTTTACATGGTGGAATTATTTGATGCAGTTGTTCGGAACATCAAAATCTTTTGGCAATGACCCACTATGGTTTTATTTTTCTGATTCGTTTGTAAAAGCGATACCGCCTTTCAGTCTGGTATTTATTGGAAGCGTTTTGCTGGTTTTTGTGCGTAAGCCAAAGGATATGCTTACTTGGGCAGTGCTGCCTTTTTTGGTTTTTCACTTTTTTATCGGACACAAAGAAACGCGCTTTCTTTTTTCTGTTCTGGGTTTGATGCCGGTGTTTGTTTTCAAAGCACTCGAAATAATAAGTCAAAAAAAGGGAGATGCACTTTTTGTAGGGAAGTTCGCGAAAATTTCGATAAAACTTTTTTGGTTAAGCAATTTTATTGCTTTGCTTGTTATTGCGGTAAAGCCCGCCGACAGCCAAATTTCATTGTATAAAACCATTTACAATAAATATGATAAGCCCGCGGTATTGTATTTTGTAAAAGATAATCCTTACGACAGAATTAAAGATATTTATTTTTATAAAAGGGAAAATCTGATTGTTTCAAAAATTGATACGGTAAGCATCCTGAAAAATTTGAGTAATGACACCATAAGACTTTTTGTTTCAAAAAACCAAAGTGAAATCAATGCTCTGGATTGCAAAAAAGAAATGATTTATTCAACATTTCCTGAATGGGTTTGGAAAATAAATTTCAAGCACTGGGTCGAACGAAGCAAGATGTGGTATGTATTTGAGGTTAATAAATAGGTTGGAGTTGGAAGTAATTAATTGGTTTGGCATATTAAATAAATTAGTTAGCATTGTAAACTATTTTAAATTATTAATACCTTTGCATTTAGATTATAATGAAAAATACTACTCCACATATTATCGAACAGCCTTTAGGACGAATTTTTTCTCATACGGGACGAAGCTTTCTGTGTTTAATCAATAAAGAGCTCGCCCATCTTGAAATTGAAAGAAATTTTTATGCACTGTTATTAATTGAACAAGAAGAAGGCGAAATCACACAACAGGATCTGGCCTGCCTGCTAGACTCTGATAAAGTGAGCATCGTGAGAATTATAGATTACCTTTCGTTAAAAGGATATGTGAAAAGAGTGAAAAATATTTCAGACAAGAGAAAATACAGTCTGTTGCTGACGGAAAGTGCAAAAAAAGATCTGCCAAAAATTAAAAAGGCGCTAAGTAAAGTTACGAATAAAGCATTCAAAGGGCTCAATTCTTCTCAGATTTCTGAGTTTTTGAAAACATTAAACTTTATCAAAAATAATCTGGACAAAAAATCGCATATATGAATTATTTCAAATTGATATTTATATCCCTTTCTTTTGTTGCACTGGTGTCATGCAAAGGCAAGAAAACGGATCAGAAAAAAGAAACTCCGCCTGTTTCTGTTGACGTAATGATTGCAGGAGAAGAAAGTTTTCCGACAATAATTGAAGTAAACGGGACGGTTCTGTCTATGGAAATGGTAGAACTTCATCCGGAAATAAGCGGTCGTATTACCTATTTGAATATTCCGGACGGAGCAAAGGTTTCAGAAGGTACTATTCTGGCAAAAATTAATGATGCAGATCTTTAGGCCCAGTTAACACAGCAAAAAGTGGAACTTGATCTTGCAAACAAAACCGAACAGCGGTTAAAAACGCTTTTAGCAGTAAATAGCATCGATCAGGCAACCTACGATGCAGCGCTAAACAATGTTAATTTGCTTACAGCAAAAATAAAAGTATTGGATGCACAAATTGACAAAACGGTAATAAAAGCTCCGTTCACTGGCACGTTAGGATTACGCCAGATAAGCCTGGGAGCTTATGTTTCGCCAACTACTTTGATAGGCACATTGTCTCAATCGGATAAAATTAAAATTGATTTCACAGTGCCTGCCTCTTATGAAAACCTTGTGAGTATAGGTGGTTTCGTTTCAATTGAATCAACCGATTCTGTAGAAAAGCTGACGGCAGAAATAACAGCAATAGAACCACAAATAAATACTGCAACCAGAAACTTAAAAGTTAGAGCCAAGTTGAATAGCGGCTTACTCAGACCTGGTACATTTGTAAAAGTATCACTCGTACAAAACGGAAAGGGAATAGTAGCTCCAACAAATGCTATTATTCCGGATGCACTCTCAAATCAGTTGATTCTAGTTAAAAATGGTAAAGCTGTTTTTACAAAAGTGGAAACAGGAGTGAGAACAGACGGTATGGTTGAAATTGTGAGCGGTGTAAAAGCGGGCGACAGCATCATAGTTAGCGGTGTTTTATTTGTCCGACCAAATGGCAAAGTGAAAGTAAACAAAGAAAAGAAAATAAATAAAAAGTGAACAGCAAAATTTTAAAAAACGGATACCGGCAAATAATGATTATTATCAAAAATCTAAAATCTCTAAATGAACATTTCTGAATTTTCTATTAAGAAGCCCGTGTTTGCAACCGTAATGAACTTGTTCATTATTTTGTTTGGTATTATAGGTTTTACTTTTTTGGGAGTGCGCGAATACCCTGCAATTGACCCTCCTATTATTACTGTAAGGACTGTGTATACCGGAGCGAATGCTGATATTATCGAAACCCAGATCACAGAACCTTTAGAAAAATCTATCAATGGAATTCCGGGTATAAAAACGCTTTCATCTTCAAGTTCTGTCGGCAATAGCAATATTACTGTTGAATTTGACTTGAATTCGGATTTGGAGACGGCTGCAAATGATGTACGCGACAAGGTAAGCCAAGCCACACGAAATTTACCTCAGGATATTGATGCGCCACCCGTAGTTACAAAAGCGGATGCCAACAGCGATTTTATCATCATTATGGCCGTTCAGAGCCCCAGCAAAGGATTGCTTGAATTAAGTGATTATGCAGAGAATGTTTTACAGAACAAGTTTCAGACGATTCCCGAAGTAAGCGCTGTTAATATTTTCGGACAGAAGCGGCCAGCCATGCGTTTATGGATTGATCCTGATAAAATGAGCTCTTACAATGTCGCTTTTAATGACATTACAGATATCCTAAAAAAGGAAAATGTTGAAATCCCTTCGGGTAAAATATATGGCACAAAAACAGAATTAACAATACGTGCATTAGGAAAGTTGGCCACCGAACAGGATTTCAGAGATCTTATTCTCAGCTCTGACTCAAATGGAATAGTCAGACTCGGTGATGTTGCGAAAGTAGAGCTCGGTCCTGAGCAATATGAACAAAACTGGCGGTTAAACGGAGTAAGCGCTGTTGGGCTGGCAATTGTTCCGCAACCGGGAGCAAATTACATAGATATTTCTGATGAGTTTAACAAACGACTGGAAGAAGTTAAGAAAACGCAGAAAGGTGATATTGTATTTACACCCCTTATTGACAATACAAAAAATGTACGTAAGTCATTAAAAGAAGTAGAGGAAACTTTAGCAATTTCGCTGCTTCTCGTGATACTGGTTATATTTTTCTTTTTCAGAAACTGGCTTATTGCACTTCGTCCATTGATAGATATTCCAATATCCCTTACCTCTACTTTTTTTATTATGTATATGATGGGATTTTCAATCAATATTCTCACAATGCTCGCAATTGTTCTGGCAACTGGACTTGTAGTAGACGATGGTATTGTTGTTACCGAAAACATTTACCGCAAATTTGAAAAAGGAATGAATATCCGCAGAGCTGCAATAGAAGGCAGCAAGGAAGTCTTTTTTGTTGTACTCTCCACTTCCATTACGTTAGCAATCGTTTTTCTTCCTGTAATATTTTTAGAAGGATTTGTAGGAAGATTGTTCCGTGAATTTGGCGTTGTACTTGCCTTTTCTGTGTTGGTCTCTGCATTTGTTTCGCTTACCATTACACCTGTTTTGAATGTGATCCTCACTAGAAAAAATTCAGAACACAGCAGATTTTATCAGCGTACCGAACCTTTTTTCAGCGGCATGGAAAACGGATATAAAAAAATGGTAGCACGTTTTGTAAAACTTAGATGGATAGCGGTAGCAATTATTGTGGCTTGTCTTGTTATCATTGTATTCATCGGGAAAAATTTGCAGAGCGAAATAGCACCAATGGAAGACAAGGGTCAGATTCGTTTTCAGATATCAGGCCCGGAGGGTGCCAGCTACGATTACATGACAAAAGCTGGTGATCAATTAGGAAATTATTTAATTGATTCTGTTCCTGAACGGAGTTTTACTTTTCTGGCAATACCAGGTTTCGGAAGTTCGGGATTGAATAGTGGATCTGGAAGGCTGGGATTAATTGATGCTTCTGAAAGAGACAGAAGTCAAAGTGAAATTGCAAAAGATCTCGCAAAAAAAGTTTTAAAATTTAATGACCTCCGCATTTTCCCTGTGGAAGAACAGACAATTTCTGTCGGACTTGGATCAAGGGGTTCATTACCTGTTCAGTTTGTTATTCAGAATAATTAATGTCCGATAAAAAAATATAAATGCATGAAACACCAAGCTAAATATGGGTTTTATGGGTTTCTTAAAAACAAGAGGTTGGTTTTTCGACATTTGATAAATTGATTTTTATCAATTTATTTTGCCTCTGTCCTAAAGGATGTAAATTGCTAAAAATCAATTCATCCT
>JBBQSF010000056.1:0-19433 GCA_038214085.1 Bacteroidales bacterium
TTTTATCAATTCATTTTGCCTCAATCCTAAAGGATGTAAATTGCTAAAAATCAATTCATCCTTCAGGATTGAGGCAAAGGAAGAAAATAATAAATTTACATCCTTTTAGCTTAAATGTTTTTTTTATCGGACATTAATGATAACAAATAGCTATTAACCCATTATTTTTGTAATTGGTGGCTTAAAAAATTAAATGCCTTAACATGGAGCAGAATTGGTATGCTGTGTATGTGAAATCGCGGAACGAAAAGAAAGTATATCAGGAGTTATGCAAAAAAAACATACACGCCTATCTGCCTCTGCATAAAGTGATGCGACAGTGGAGTGACAGAAAAAAACTTGTTGAGGTTCCACTTTTCAATTCTTATCTTTTTGTAAAAATCGACAACTCGCTTTATAATCAGGTTCTCCGAATTCCCGGTGTTGTAAAATTTATTTGCTTTTCCGCAAAAGCAGTTTCTATTCCTGAAAATCAAATATTAAGTCTTCAGAAAGCTCTTGCAATTTCAACAGAAGTGGAAGTGTTGGAATCAGCACCAGCCATTGGAGATACTATCACTTTGACTTCTGGTCCATTTAAGGGATATTTTGGTATAGTGGTTAACGAAAAAAAGTTTAAATTTGTAATCCGTTTGGAACAAATAGGTTACAATGTATTGATCACTGTTCCAATGAGTTATATAGATAAAGAATAACATCTCTATATATCTGTATTGTTATTTTCTGCCTTCTTAGCCCATTGATGCATGGGACTGAGGAGGCGAAGCTGTGAAAAAAAGGCAATTGACTATACTCAATTTTAATTTATTTTTAACCTAATTATAAATCAAATCACTCTTTTTAAAAGAAATTTTTTATGCTAAATCATCAATCAATATTAATTACCGGAGGCACTGGGTCGTTTGGTAAAATGTTTGTGAAAACAATACTAGAAAAATACCCGGAAGTAAAAAGGTTGGTTATATATTCTCGTGATGAGTTAAAACAATTTGAAATGTCGCAAGAATATTCTCCTGAGAAATATCCTGCTATGCGCTATTTTATAGGCGATGTAAGAGATTATCCACGGCTAAAAAGGGCTTGTCAGGGTATTGATGTAGTAATTCACGCAGCAGCGCTGAAGCAGGTTCCCGCAGCTGAATACAACCCTATGGAATTTATTAAAACAAACATCATGGGTGCTCAGAATGTAGTGGATGCAGCTTTGGGCTCAGATGTAAAGCACGTGGTTGCACTTTCAACAGATAAAGCTGCTGCTCCAATAAATTTATATGGTGCTACAAAACTTTGTTCGGATAAATTATTTGTTGCTGCAAATAACATCAAAGGGAAAATGGATATTAAATTTTCAGTAGTACGATATGGCAATGTAATGGGGTCAAGAGGTTCGGTAATTCCTTTTTTTATGAAAAAACGAGAAGAAGGGACTATTCCAATTACGCATGAAAACATGACACGGTTTAACATTTCGTTAGAAGACGGAGTTGATGTAGTTTTATATGCAATAAAAAATGCATTGGGAGGGGAAGTCTTTATACCAAAAATACCTTCTTACAAAATAATGGATGTTGCAAAAGCTATTGCTCCATCGTGCAAAACTGAAATAGTTGGAATACGCCCCGGTGAAAAACTTCACGAAGAAATGATAACCGAAACGGATTCATTTAACACTATTGATATAGGAAAATATTATGCTATTCTCCCATCATCAGCCACTCAAAAGCAGATTGAAAAGTTTATAAATTATTATAATGCCAAAATGGTTGAGCAAGGTTTTAGCTATAATTCAGGGTCAAATTCTGAATGGATTACAGCGGATCAGATTCGTGAATTGATTTTAAAATATGTTGATCCTAGTTTTAAACCATTGTAAAAAATGAAGCCAATTTCATACGGAAAACAATATATTTCGGAAGAAGATATCAACGCTGTAGTTGAAGTTCTTCGTTCAGAATATCTCACACAAGGTCCTAAAATAAGTGAATTTGAAACTGCTTTCGCTAAATATATTGGAGTTCAATATGCAGTAGCTCTTGCCAATGGAACTGCAGCCTTGCATCTTTGTGCCTTGGTCTTAGATGTGAAAAAAGGAGACAACGTAATTACCACTCCGATAACTTTTGTTGCAAGTGCAAACTGTGTTAAATATTGTGGCGGAGAAGTTACTTTTGCGGATATTGATAGTGAATCATTCCTGATTGATGTAAAAGAAATTAAAAAACTTCTTGAATCTTCGCCAAAAGGCACTTACAAAGGAATTATCCCTGTAGATTTTGCTGGACTGGCTGTAAACCTTGAAGAACTTAGGGCTTTGGCCGATCAATATGGTTTGTGGATTATTGAAGATGCATGTCATGCTCCCGGAGGATTTTTCATTGATTCAAAAGGAGAAAAACAAAATTGTGGCAATGGAGCTTTTGCAGATTTAGCTATTTTTTCTTTTCACCCTGTAAAACATATCGCTTGCGGTGAAGGCGGAATGATTACTACCAATGATAAAAAACTTTATGAAAAACTTTTACTTCTCCGGACACACGGCATAACCAAAGATCCTACGCTTCTCCACGAAAATCATGGGAGTTGGTATTACGAAATGCAGGAATTGGGTTTTAATTATCGACTTACAGATTTTCAAGCTGCTTTAGGTTCTAGCCAGTTAAAACGGGCAGAATCAGGGTTACTAAGAAGGAGAGAAATTGCCGATAAATATAATGAAGCATTTAAAAATTCAAATGTAATTATTCAAAATCCAGAATTAACAATTGGTCATGCCTATCACTTATATATAATTCAAGTGGAAGACCGCCTTGGCTTATACAATCACTTAAGAGAAAATAATATTTTTGCGCAAGTACACTATATTCCTGTTCATTTACAACCCTATTATCAGCAATTTGGCTGGAAGAAAGGCGATTTTTCTAATGCAGAAAATTATTATAACCAATGTTTGAGTTTGCCTATGTATCCTACGTTAACAGGACCAGAGCAAGATTATGTGATTGAAAAAGTAAATAAATTCTATAAATAATTAATTATGGTACCATTTATCGAAACACAAAGGCTCTATCTTTATAAAATTACAGAAGATTTCTGTAATGACAATTACCTTTCATGGCTGCATGATAAAGAAGTAAATAAATACCTTGATTCGGGCAATTTACCTCAGACGATCAACGATTTGGTTGTTTATGTTAAAAACATTCCGAATAATGCCCTTTTTCTTGCTATTGTGCTAAAAGAGAATAGTAAACATATTGGAAATATTAAAATAGACTCTATTGATTACAAAAATGGAAGAGGCGAATTAGGAACATTGCTTGGTGATAAAAGCGAATGGGGTAAAGGATATGCTAAAGAAGCATCGTTGGCAATTTTCGATCATTGTTTTAATCGACTTAATTTTAGAAAAATTACAATGGGCGTTGTTGAAGAAAATGTTGCCAGTGCTAAGTTATACGAAAAAATTGGGTTTAAAACTGAGGGAGTATTTATAAAACATGGCTTCTATGATGGAGCATACAGAAATATCATTAAAATGGCCTTATTTAAAGAGGATTATGAACAAAAAAAATAAAATTATTTTAGGTACCGTTCAATTTGGCCTTAATTATGGAATTAACAATGTAGAAAGTAAACCAACGAAAAACAAGGTTTACAAAATGCTAGATTTTGCCACAGAGCATGGCATTGAGATATTAGATACCGCTGATGCGTATGGAAATGCATCAGAAATTATTGGAAAATATAATGCTGTGTATCCTGAAAGATTTCTTATAAATACAAAATTTCAAGCAAAAGGATTGCAATTGTCAAAGCAATTGGAAGCTTCCTTTGCCAAATTACAAACAAATCATGTAAACACGTATTTTTATCATAGTTTTTTTGATTTTGTCAATTATCCAGCAATTCAAGAGGAATTGAAAATATTAAAAATGGATGGGAAAATCAATAAAGTAGGGATTTCAGTTTATGATAATGAAGAGTTTAAAATTGCTATTGATTCAGATATTATTGATACGATTCAATTCCCTTTTAATTTACTTGATAATTATTATCAGCGAGGGGAATTAATGACGTTTGCTAAAGAAAGAGGAAAGGAATTACAGGTTCGTTCAGTATTTTTACAAGGATTGTTTTTTAAAACACTAGATAGCATCCCACCCAAATTAACTCCATTAAAACCTTACTTGCAATTAATTCATGATTTATCAAATAAGTATCAATTTTCTATTGAACAACTTGCTCTTATGTATGCGATTCAGCAGCCTGCAATCGACTATATCATTATAGGTGTGGATAATCTTGAACAACTCAAGCAGAATATGTATATTTGTAATCAAAATTTTTCTGATGAAATATTTGAAAAAATAAATCAGATTAAAGTGCACGAAACCAATTTATTATATCCTAAAAACTGGTAAATTATGAAAATACTTGCTATTACTCAAGCTCGTATAGGTTCGACACGCTTTCCTGAGAAAATTCTAAAAACTATCAATGGTGAAACTTTATTAGAAATTCATTTGAAACGTGTTCAACAGTCACAATTAATTAATAAACTCAAAATAGCAACAACCACTGAATCGGATGCTATAAAAATTGTATCCATAGCAGATAAAATGGGAGTTGAAGTACATAGGGGTTCTATTAACAATGTACTTGAGCGTTTTTATGAAACTGCTGCTCCGGAATCCCCTGATTGGATTGTTAGGCTTACATCCGATTGCCCATTGATTGATCCAATAGAAATAGACAAGGTAATTCGACATGCTATTTCTAATAATTTTGATTACGTGTCAAATGCCTTACATCCCACATTTCCTGATGGTTTGGATACAGAAGTATTCAAATTTACTGCATTAGAAAAAGCCATGAACGAAGCAAAATTAACATCAGAGTTAGAGCATGTTACGCCATATATTTGGAAAAATTCTACTTACAATGGTGGCAAAATATTTATTTCGGATTGCGTTTTGAATGATGTAGATTTTTCAAAGGTCCGATTAACAGTTGATACCATTGAAGACTTTCGGGTAATTGAAAAGCTCATTAAAATACTTGGTCCTGATAAACCCTGGATGGAATATGTGAAAGCACTTCAAATGCATCCTGAAATAATAAAACTCAACGAACATCATTCAAGAAATGAAGGTTATGAAAAATCCATTAATAACGATAAAATCGCATAGTCATGAGTAAAGGACAAGAATTGTACAAAAAAGCTAAACAGCTAATACCTGGCGGCACTATGCTGCTTTCGAAAAGACCTGAAATGTTTTTACCGGAACAATGGCCTGCTTACTTCAGCAAAACCAAAGGATGTAAAGTTTGGGACCTTGATGGCAAAGAATACATTGATGTTTGCATAATGGGAATTGGAACAAACATATTGGGATACGGTAACGATGAAGTGGATGAAGCTGTGATGCAAACGGTGAAATCTGGAAATATGTCTACATTTAATTGTCCGGAAGAAGTCTATCTAGCAGAACGCTTAGTCGAATTGCACCCATGGGCCGATATGGTGCGCTTGGCACGAAGTGGTGGTGAAGCAAATGCAATAGCCATTCGCATTGCACGTGCTGCTTCTGGTAAGGATAAGGTTGCAATCTGTGGTTATCATGGTTGGCACGATTGGTATTTATCTGCGAACTTAGGAGATGAACAAAACCTGGCAGGTCACCTTTTACCAGGTCTTGACCCGGCTGGTGTGCCACAAAGCTTACGTGGAACAGTTTTTCCGTTTAACTATAACAACTTTCAGGAACTGAAAGACCTTGTTACAGCACATGACATCGGTGTAATAAAGATGGAAGTTTCCAGGAACATGGGTCCAGAAGATAATTTCCTGCATAAAGTAAGGCAACTTGCCACCGAAAAAAATATTGTACTCATTTTTGATGAATGTACATCAGGTTTCAGGCAAACATTTGGCGGTTTGCATAAAATGTATGGAGTAGAACCTGATATGGCAATGTTTGGAAAAGCTCTTGGAAATGGGTATGCCATTACTGCAACAATAGGAAAACGTGAGATAATGGAAGCAGCACAAAAGACATTTATCAGTAGCACTTTCTGGACTGAACGCATTGGACCGACAGCAGCTCTAGCAACACTGAAGGTTATGGAGCGAATGAAATCGTGGGATACCATTACCAATACAGGAAATGAAATAAAAAAACGCTGGCAGCAAATTGCCGACAAACATCAAATTTCAATTTCCCAATGGGGTTTGCCTGCTTTAGCAGGATTTAGTTTTACCAGTCCAAACAATCTGGCATATAAAACGTATATCACTCAGGAAATGTTGGGTAAGGGTTATTTGGTCGGAAACAGCATATACGTTTGCACAGAACACACAACAGAAGTTCTTGATGGATATTTTAACGAACTCGATATATTGTTTGATGATATCCGAGATTTCGAAGATGGGAAAGATGTTATGCCTTTATTGAAAGGGCCTGTTTGTCATGGAGGGTTTAAAAGGTTAAACTAAAAAAACTGAAACCATTAATTTACATCCGAGTTGACGGTAGCCCTAAAATTGGCCTCGGGCATTTGGTGCGCTGCCTTGCCCTTGCGCATATACTCAAAAATGATTTTAAAATCACTTTTTTTTGCAAAGAAATACCCGAATCTACATTTACAGAATTTAACCGAAGTGGTTTTGGTTGCATCCGAATTGCACATGAAGAAGAATTTCTCAGGCAAATTACTCCAAATATTATTGTTATTATAGATAGTTACGATCTTGATACCAACTACCAAAAACAGATAAAAGCTTCTGGTGCCAAACTGGTTTGCATTGACGATTTACACGACAAGGAATTTGTTGCAGATTTGATAATAAACCATTCACCTGGCGTTACTCCGCAGGACTACAAAGCACAACCACACACCCAATTTGCCTTGGGCCCTGAATACGCTTTATTGCGTCAGGAATTTCTTGAGCAGGCAAACAAACAACGAACCATTGAAAAGATTGAAACTGTAATGATTTGTTTTGGAGGTTCGGATTTTAATAACTTAACTTTCAATACACTTAAAGCAATACAGCCTTTGCAAAACTTTAAGAAGATAATTGTTGTAACTGGAGGCGCTTACAAGATAATCCCTGAATTTCAATTTTTAATTAAGAATGATAAAAGGCTGATTCACAAACACAATCTAAATGCAGAGGAAATGCTAGAAACCATGATGGAGGCTGAGTTAGCAGTGGTATCAGCTAGTAGCATTGCATTTGAAGTAATTTGTTCTGGATGTAATTTAATGATTTGCTTAAGTGCACTTAATCAGGTTCTTTTTCATGAGTATCTTGTTCAAAAATTGAATGTACCTAGTTTTGGCGACAATAGTTGTAACTTTAAGGAGAACATATTTATGGAGCAGATCACTAATGTTTGTGGCGACAAACAGAATAATAAGCTCCTGAGTTTAAGAAAACAAATTAGCCTTTCGGAATTTAATATTATAAAACTATTTCATGATATGAAATTATATTGACAAATGATAGAATATAAAACAATGGATATATCTTCTCACGAAGATTCAATAAAAAAACTTTTTAACAAACAGGTCTTTGGCAGATTCCTTTCTGACAGGCAGATTGATAAACCCGGTGCCCTCAATTATGAATTGAACGCGCTAATAAGTTATTTAAAAAAAGGGGAAATAATTGTTGCGATTAATGACAGTAAAGATGTTATTGGATTAATTGGATTTCACTTCTCCGAGTGGGATACGAATGTATTTCAAAAGCGGGTGGCCTTTCTTCAGTATTTTATTGTTGAAGAAGGAAATGTTAAGTTTGAGAGGGAAATCGCCAGCAAATTATTAGACAAATTCCATGAGTGGGTAAAGGATAGAGAAATAGATGTTGTTATTGTTAAAATTGATACGCAATATTTTAGCCCAATATTCGTACTTCAACAAAATGGGTATATACTTTATGAAACCATCACTTCCAAATCTCTTGATGTTACTTCAGATATCAGGAACGTGACAGAAGGCATTGACTATCGGTTTGCAGAAAACTCAGATATTGAATCTTTAAGAGAAATTGCGTTAAAGAATACTTTTAAGAAATCTCATTTCTATTTGGATACAAATTTCTCTATAGAAAGTGTTGAATTAATGTATGCTCGATGGATTGAAAATGCATTAAACTCAAAGCAAAAAATTGTAATTATTGAAGCTGACAATAAGATTGCTGGAGTTTTTATATATGATATTGTTGACTATTCCGCTTTTATAAATAAAAAAATTGCCGTTTGGAAATCTGCATTTGTAGACGATTTATATCGAGGGAAGGGAATTGGGTTAAGACTCTTTAAAGCCACACTTCAGGCATGTATAAATGATGGGGTTGATATTGTTGATAGCACTCTGGTTGAAAAAAATATAATTTCACAAAGTTTTCATGACAAGTTAGGTTTTCGATTGGTAAATACACTTTACACCTTACATAAATGGTTTGATTAATATTAGGGAAATGAAAGAAAAAAATAGTTTTCCAATTGGCATAAATTCTAAAGTATTTATTATTGCAGAACTTTCTGCAAACCACAATGGGAGTATAGATACGGCTATTGAAACAATTCGGGCTGCAAAAAGCGCAGGTGCTGATTGCATTAAACTGCAAACCTATACCGCTGACACCATTACTCTGGATTGCAAAACAGATGACTTTAAGCTGAAGCAAGGAACCATTTGGGATGGAAAGTATTTGCACGATTTATATAAGGAAGCTTATACTCCATGGGAATGGCAACCTAAACTTAAAGAATATGCGGAATCAATTGGATTGGTTTGTTTTTCAAGTCCTTTTGATAAGTCGTCAGTTGATTTTCTTGAAAAAATGAATGTTCTTGCATATAAAATTGCAAGTTTTGAAATTACAGATATTCCATTAATAGAGTACGTGGCAGCTAAAGGAAAACCAATAATCATTTCTACGGGAATTGCTACGATTGAAGAAATTCAGGATGCAGTTGACGCATGCAAACGCATGAAAAATGAACACTACATGTTGTTGAAATGTACATCCTCCTACCCCGCTCCAATTGAAGCAGCCAATTTGCTTACCATACCGGATATGGCAAAACGATTTAATTGCATAACCGGTCTTTCAGATCATACAATAGGCGATATTGCTGCCATAACTGCAGTTGCTTTGGGTGCAAAAATAATTGAAAAACACTTTATTCTTGATCGAAAAATAGGCGGTCCCGATGCGGCTTTTTCAATGGAACCTAAGGAATTTAAAAAAATGGTAAATTCTATTCGTGAAGTTGAAAAGGCAAAAGGCAAAATTAGTTATGAGATTACTCCGCAAATAGAAAAGAGCAGACAATTTGCACGCTCATTATTTGTAGTGAAAGATATTAAAAAAGGTGAACTTTTTACCGAAGAAAATATTCGTTCTATAAGGCCTGGGTATGGATTGCCACCGAAATATTTTAGTGAGATTATTGGGAAAAAGGCTATAAAACACATTAAAAGAGGCACCCCTTTGTGCTTGGAAGATATACATTGGTAAAATTGGTAAAAATTAAAAATCTTTTCTCAAGTATTCTGAAATCTCCTATTGCACAATATATCGGAATTCGATACTTGACATATGGACTTCAATTTGTTAACGCCATATTAATCGCAAAATATCTTGGAGTTTTTTATTTTGGTATTTATAGTTTTTTGCTTTTGATAAATCAATATTTAACTTATGTTGGTATAACGCCATCCTATTCTTTGAATGCAATTTTATCGACTAAAAAAAGTGATGAGTTATTTTCCAAAAATCTATGGAATAACGCATTGTTTCTAAATATCCTAATTATTGGATTTATTCTGTTTACAAGCTTAACCATAATTGTTTTTTTTCCTGTTATTTTTTCGAAATTTCTATTTAAAGAATACATTATATATGTTTTATTTATTTTTGCTTTATCCAGCTTAAATAATCTTTTTATCAATCTTTATAGAACTTATGGATTGCTTCAGAAGATAAACTTCAATCAATTAATCGTCCCTGCAATTCAATTTTTTGTGATGTTTTTTGCCAAAGAAAAAGAATTGCTTAGCTACCTTCTGCTAGGTACAATTTCCGCAAATCTATTATCATTAATACTCTTTTTACATAAAATTCCATTAAATGGAGGTATAGCTTACAAAAAAGAAATCTTTCTAGAATTGCTAAAAAGAGGGTTTCATTTGTTGTTATATAATGTAAGTTTTTATTTAATATTACTTTCCTCACGCACAATAGTTTCTATATATTACACAACGGAAGAATTGGGATTATATACCTTGGCTGTAAACCTATCGAGTGCTGTTTTTATGGTTGTAGGAGCATTTTCATTTGTTCTATATCCAAAATTTCTTAATAAATTCTTTATTAGTAGCAATACTGTAATAAAGAATCTATTATTTACCATCAGTTCAATTTATATAACAGGATGCTATTTACTTACTTATCTTGGGTTTTTTGCAATCCCTTTGGTAAAATACCTTTTACCTCAATATGAAACAGCTCTGCCTGCATTCAAAGTTTTGCTTCTTACTCAATTAATTCTAAATAACAATTTTGGTTATAGCTTGTTGCTTGTTGCTAGGAAAAAGGAAAGATTTTTAACAAAATATGCACTTATTACTCTGACAATTACATTAATAACCTCTATAATTTTCACACATACAGGGCTACCTCTTATTACAATGGCACTTGCAGTTTTAATTGGGTTCCTATTTTATAATATAAACATAACGAAACAAGCATTTATTGAAATATCACAAAAAGTTAATATCAAAATTGTATTGAATGAAATATTTCCCGTCTATTATTTATTGCCAATTTTAATAATGGCTTTGAGCATTATTATTAATGATGATTATTATTTCCCAATTCTGAGTTTTGTAATCTTTTCTATTATGAATAAAGGTAGAATTTTGAATTTTTGGCAAAAGATGAATTCTATCCTAATAAAGAAAGATTATTTAACATTTTAAACAATAAACCAGATTGTCAATAAAAAAGATAATTTGAAGATTTAATTATATTCTAAAACACAATTTCTTTTATTAATTTTCCTACCCTCGACATAAAAGAACATCAATGTGTTAAACCCAAATTCAGCATTAGAAAATGCTGAATAGCAAAAGCATTTATAATCAAAGATTTATTGAATAATCTTTGAACAAATGCTAAGCGGGATTACCCTCATGGAATCATTAGTTCATTTTTTCAAAATTCCTAATGATTAATTCGGGTTAAATTTAAACGATTCCAGAAATCTAAAAAAATTATAAGCTGTTGAATATGTCCTTAGATTTAAGAGAAATTAAAAACAAACAAAAATTAATTAATTATTTGGATTTAACGTTAAAAGATTTTGAATCGTTTGTTTCATATTATGAAGATGATAAAACCTTAAGGAACAGCATAAAAATAACAAATCGATTGGGAATTATTTTTTTTCTGATAAAAATATTAATTGGAGTTTTATTAACTAACATCGTTTATTTTTTAAAATACAGGAAGAAAAATATTGAACTTAAGGAGAATGTATTTATTACTCACTTTAGTTATTATATTAAAGCATCCATTGCACTCAAAATCCTTCCGGAAAACCATTATTCAATTCTATATGTACCCACCATACATTTTAAGGAAATCAACAAGCATTATGACTATTTTAAAAACAATGAAAATGTTTGTTTTGATTCTTTTGGTATGAAAGTGTTTTTAAAATTTTTTTTAATTTTCAAGAAAATTCCATTTTTTTTCGATTTATTAAAGGATTCAAAAGGAGAATTTGGCTTTTTGCTTGCAGCTATTTTAAAATATCGATTGTTTTCATTGTATGCTGATCGAATTACACAAAAAAACAAAACTTCTAAAAAGTGGATCTTTGATAATGATAAATCTCCCTCTTTTAGTCCTATAGTGAAAAAATTAAATTCATTAAATATTTGTACTATTAATCTTCAACATGGAAGTTTTTTTTCTGATAACAAGTTCTATTTGCCGTCAATTTCAAAATATGTTTTTTGCTGTTCCGAAAGAGAAAAGGTGCTATTTGTAAATTCCGGAACTTTACCTTCCAATGTTTTTGTTATTGGAGCTCCTTTGCAATCATTTGCTGATGGCATAAAACAGGAGAACTTTAATGTTGTTTATGATTTACTGATCTTATTGACCGATACCACGACAACCGAAAACATTGAAAGACAAACTTACTTGCTTAATATTTTAAAAACCTCGCATTTTAAAACTTTGATACGCTTCCGGCCAGCTTCAAAAGAAAAAGATTATATAATATTAAAAGAGAGCATTCCAGATTATTGTGATATTTCGGAAGGAAAAAGTATTGAGATTGATATAATGAGAAGTTCTAAAATTGTATCATTTTCTCTCGATGCCTTATTTGTATGCAATCGTTATCAAAAATTTACTTGTTTGATTTGTTCTACAAAAGTTAGTAAAGAACTTACATCATCCGATAATTTTATTGTTTATTCAGATGATCAAGACATTGATCTTGATTCTTTTATTATGAAAGAATCGGACTCCTGCAAAAATGACAATTTCAGTTATAATTTTGGCATTACTGATTTTGAGAAAATAAAGAAAAATTTTCAATTAGCGTTAAATAGTACGGCATGAAACATATTTATTCACGTTCTGAATTATTAACAAAATTTATTTTTGTTCTTTATTCTCTTTTTGTGATTAAAGATTTCTTTCCTATAAGAGATACTTTGGGGTTCTTTCTTAATGCAATTGTAGTTTTATTGTTTATTGGCATACTCTTTTCAGAAAGCTCAACTGAATTTAATTATACAAAAAAGAAAAATATTTTATCTTTCATCTTAGTTTCTCTATCATTATTATTCTTATTATCACAATATCATCATGTCCCTTTTAATAGTTACTTTCTGTTTTATCGGCGATTATTAACACCATTTCTTTTTTATCCTATATTATCTTATTTGAATCATATTCCGATAAAACAATTTAAAATTTATTTTTCTATTTTAGTAGTTATTCAGATTTTTATGGCATTCTCTCAATATTTTAACATATTTCCATTTTTATCATTACCCTCCTCTGTTCCAGATTTAGAAAGTAGATTTAGTGGGACATTTCCTAACAATAATTATTTGGGAAACTTCTTAGCATTGGTAGGTGTTGTAATTTTAATTGAGCTTATTACCAAAAGATTTTTTGGCGGTAAAAGATTGAGGTCAATATTGATTATTAGTGAGATTATTGTTTGCATATCAGTCCTGTTAACTGGAGTAAGAACTTCTTTTGTTACCTTATTCATTGGTCTTCTTTTAACATTTTTATTGTTTTCTGTTAAAAAAAACTTATTGAAAAAACTCATTATTTCAATCTCTGTTTTTTTAATATTATCTTATGTTTTGTATAATTCTGAAAATAGTGCAATTGCGCGAATCAGGGAAGGGACTGTTGATTTAATTAATGAAGGAGGGAACATTGAAGATTCTCAATCCACTATAGCTTTAACTATAAGGCTTTTTAATTTAATGGACCATGATATGTTTTTAGGACAAGGAATGCTTTTCAAAACAGGATATGCTGTGGCCAATAGTTGGGACTCATTTATTGCTATTTCCGAAGAAAATAATAATATTACAGATGCAACTTTGGCAATTATTTTAATAGAATTCGGACTTTTGGGTTTTATTATCTTTTTGGCGCCCGCAATATTTACTTGGCGTAATTGTAAAGTAATGAAGAAAGAATCTTTTATTTTATTTTTTGTAATGTTCCTTCAGACCTTCTTTGATTTAGGACTATTTAATTTTTTTCAGCTTGTTTTTGTTTTGTTATATTTAAAAACTAAAAACGTCGATATTATTAACTAAAAATGAAAAAATGATAAATGTTATTTACTTATATCGTTTAGCTAGATTTTTATATTTGAAAAAAATTCCAGTTTTTCCTAAAATTATTCAAGGAATTATTTTTCTTTTCTATAATTGTCACATTTCATATAAAGCAAAAATTGGAAAAAAAACCTATTTCCTTCATAAGGGAATGGCTTCATTGATTTTGGATTATGTTGAAATAGGGGACAATTGCAGGATCGGCATGAACGTGATGATAACCGGAAAAACTCCCTATAAAAAAGTTGCAAAAATTGGAAATAATGTTTGGATTGGGCCGGGTGCAATTATTAGTGGCCCTGTAATAATTGAAGACAATGTAATAATTGCGCCTAATTCAATGTTGTTAAAAAGCGTACCGAAAAATAAAATTGTGGCTGGAAATCCTGCAAAGATAATTGGTGATGTATCCGAATTAGAATATGATATTTTTAAGAATATGGATTTTAACGAAGGACTTATGCCTTTTTTGGAAGACAAAACAAATAAATAAATATTTCTTTATGTATCAATTTACTATTACACTATTTAGTAAAATATTACACCAAAGCATTTATTTTTAAGCTTTTTATTATTACCAGTATAAGCATTTCGTTCTATCAAAAATTAGCTAATTTTTTATCGCCCCTTTTAAAAATGAAATTAAATATATCAAATAGAAATATCGGGGTGATTTATAAATTCATTTAGAGGTTGTTTAAATTTTAAAACATGAATTTATTGCGCCCCTATTCTCGATACTTTTTCTATCGTCACTTCGAGTCCGCTCCAAAAAGTATGAATTTTGAAAAGGCGCAGAATACAGAAAATAGGGTTTTTCAAAGTGGGCACAATATTAGAATATTTTATACTGTCGCCACAACAATGTTTGACATTTTGGATAAATAGGCAATGGTCTGTCCTTATATCAAATTTTAAACGAGATACATCCTTTAATTACGATGCTGAAAAAAAAATCAACCAATAATTTTTTAAATGCTTTAAAAGATTGATTAAGAAGAAGACTATATTAATGGTTGGTCCTGGTCATAAAACTCGGGGTGGAATTACTGCCGTAATTTCTGCCTACCAAAACTCAAATCTTTGGGGCGATTTTATTATCAAATGGATCGATACTTATAATGATAAAAATATTCTGACTAAAATTGCTCATTTTTTTAGTGGTTCCGTATCGTTTATTTATAACCTTCCCAAAGCAAATATAATACATATACACTTAAGCGAACCGGTTTCATCTTTAAGAAAATTGTTCTTTTTTCTTATAGCAAAATTGTTTTTTAAGCCAGTTATAGTTCATTTGCATAGTTTTGATATTAAAACTTCTGTGGGAAGCAAGTTTTTACCTTTGTATCGCTTTCTATTCTCTAAAGCAGATAAAGTAATTGTTCTTTCCCCATTCTGGGAAAAAGAAGTCAAAGCATATATCCCAAACTGTCAGATAGAGGTGATATTTAATCCTTGTCCAATAATACTAAAAAGTGATTGTCGGAAAGAAAAAATAATACTTTATGCTGGAACGCTTAACGAACGAAAAGGATTCTCTCTCTTAATAGAAAGTTTTAGCCAAATTGGAAAAAAATATCCTGATTGGAAATTGGTTTTTGCAGGCAATGGAGAAATTGAAAGAGCAACTAAATTGGCAGATCAATTTAATATTTTGAATCAAATTGAATTTATGGGGTGGGTATCTGGAGAGAAGAAAAATGAGATCTTTTCAAAATCTATTATTTTTTGTTTACCTAGTTACGCCGAAGGATTCCCCATGGCTATTTTAGATGCTTTTTCCTATAGATTGCCTGTTATATCCACTAAATGTGGGGGAATAGATATGGTTTTGAAACACAAAGAGCATGTCCTGTTTTTTGAAATGGGAAACGCTTTAGAGTTAACTAAACTTTTAGATGAATTGATTAGTAATGAGGAGTTAAGAAACACAATTGGGAACAATGGGTTTCAATTTTCAAAGCATAATTTTGGAATAGACGTTATTGTAAGTAAATTGATAACTTTATATAAGAGTATTTAAAAATGGATAAAATTTTAGTTACAGGAGGCGCCGGTATGATCGGCTCCAATTTGGTTAAAGAATTAATCAAAAAAGGAAATAACGTAAAAGTTGTTGATAATTTATGGAGAGGCAAACTTGAAAATTTAAATGACGACACTGGAAGCCCAGTTATAGATATTGAAAAGTATTTTTTTAAAAGAGATCTTTCTGTTCCGGGCGCATGTGATGATTTATTGAATGATGTGGATTACGTGTATCATCTTGCAGACATTGTTGCGGGAATTGATTATGTATTTAATAATCAAGGAAGTATTTTCAGGCAAAACAATTTGATAAACTCAAATGTAATCACATCTGTCAGAAATTTTGGTAAAGATATTAAAGGATTCATATACGTGGGAACGGCATGCAGTTTTCCTTTAACAAGACAAAACTCTCTTGATGTAATACCGCTAAAGGAAGAAGAATTATACCCTGCAATGCCTGAGTCAGCCTACGGCTGGAGTAAACTTATGGGGCAATATGAAACTGAATTATTGGAAAAGGAAACAGGAATTCCAACTTGTACGCTTATGTTTCATAATGTTTATGGGTCTCCTTGCGATTTTGGCGAACGAAGCCAGGTTATTCCAGCCTTAATCAGGAAAGCAATTAATTATCCGGAAGAACCATTTAATGTTTGGGGAAGCGGTGAGCAAGGACGAGCTTTTATACATGTGGATGATGTAGTAAACGGTCTAATGTTAGCCTTAGAGAAAGGATGGAATCATGGTCACATTCAATTAGGGCCTTCTGTTTGCACATCAATAAAAGAAATTGCAGAAAGTATAGTCAAGATTTCCGGCAAAGACATTAAAGTGTTTTACGATACGTCAAAACCAGAAGGCGATAAAGCCAGAAGTGCCGATTATTCAAAAGCTAAATCAATTTTAGGTTGGGAGCCCAGCGTTTCGCTTTCAGATGGATTGAAGCAACAATATGATTGGATTAAAAATCAACTTGCAGCTAAATAAGAGATTTGTTATTGAAATTCAAATACTTTGAAAGAATATTTTAACATAAAACTCGAATTTGACAAGGATAAGGTAGATGAAATAATTCAATCTACCATTGTTAATAAAGGGAAAGGATATGTTTGTTCTGTCGAGAGTAATAATCTAACTGTTGCAAATAAAAGTAAACAATTTCAAGAAGTTGTGAATGGAGCATTGGTAAATATTTGTGATGGTTCCGTTCTGGCAAAAATATTAGGTATAATTCATAAAAAAACTTTTACTTCTTATGTAGGTGCAGATTTGTTTACTAAATATATCCGTTTATGCCGATACAAACAATTTTTTTTGGGCAACACCAAACCTATTCTTGATGGTTTGCGTGACAACTTATCTAAAATTGACCCTGCTATTTTAGTTATGCCTTTTACAGAGCTTCCATTTAAAAAGGTTGAGGAGTTTGATTACGAGGGTATTGCTCAAATAATAAATCGATATAAACCAGATATTATTTGGGTATCTTTGGGAGCGCCTAAACAAGAATTTTTCATGAACAACCTTTTGCCTCATTTAGACCAAGGAATAATGTTTGGATTTGGTGCAATATTTAATTTTAACGCTGGAATCGGGTCGGTGAAACGAGCTCCGATTTGGATGAGAAAAATGAAACTGGAATGGCTGCACCGTACTATTGAAGAACCAAAAAAAAATATTCCGCGGTATTGGAACTTTGTTATGTTAATGCCAAAATTAATAGTATCTGAAATAAGAAAAAAAAATGGAAAATAAAACCGCTCTAATAACAGGAATCACAGGTCAGGACGGTTCCTACCTAACGGAACTTTTACTGGCAAAAGGATATACCGTTCATGGAATTATCCGACGCTCTAGTTCGTTTAATACATTTAGAATTGATCATTTATATAAAGATCAGTCTATATTAAACAAAACGCTATTTCTTCATTATGGCGACCTTACTGATTCGAGTAATTTGAATCGTATAGTGGAAAAAGTTCAACCAGATGAAATCTACAATCTTGGTGCACAAAGCCATGTGCAGGTTTCATTTGAAGTACCTGAATATACAGCTGAAGTAGATGGTATAGGCACTCTTCGTTTTTTGGACGCAATAAAGGAAACGGGGATTAAAACACGTTTCTATCAGGCGTCAACATCGGAACTTTATGGCAAAGTACAGGAAATTCCTCAGTCGGAGCGAACTCCATTTTATCCCAGAAGTCCTTATGCCGTAGCAAAACTATACTCCTATTGGATTACTGTGAATTACCGTGAAGCATATAACTTGTTTGCCAGCAACGGAATTCTTTTTAATCATGAAAGCGAACGCAGGGGGAAAACCTTTGTAACCCGCAAAATTACTGTTGCTGCATCAAAAATTATTTTGGGCCAGCAGGAAAAATTATTGCTTGGCAATTTGGATTCAAAACGCGACTGGGGATATGCACCAGAATATGTTGAAGGAATATGGCGAATTTTACAAGCTGACAAACCTGATGATTTTGTTCTTGCAACAAACGAAACCCATACTGTTAAAGAATTTGTGGAAGAATCCTTTCGGGTTTTAGGTGATGAAATAATCTGGAAAGGAAGTGGTGTTGAAGAAGTAGGAATTTTAAAATCAACAAATAAAGAAGTCGTTGGCATTGATCCCCGTTACTTCCGCCCCACCGAAGTGGATATTTTAATTGGAAATCCAGCAAAAGCAAAAGAAAAACTTGGCTGGGAGCCAAAAACAACATTTAAAGAACTGGTGAAAATTATGGTGCTTTCTGATTTTGAAAAGGCTAAGAGGAGAGGCTGTTGAGAGCAAGGTTGAGTTTAAGGACAAGTTTGAGGTTAAGGTTAAGGTTAAGGGCGAGGGCGAGGGCGAAAGTATCTTGACCTAAAAAAATATTAGTTCGTTATGTTAAAACCATAAATCATGTTTACTTCATTCACACAAATGCCGGTTTGGAAGACTGCACATAATCTATCGGTAGAGATTTACAATTTAACAATTAAACTCCCAAGGTCTGAGGATTATGGCCTTACATCACAGATCAGACGTGCTGCAAATAGTGTCAGCGCCAATATAGCAGAGGGTTATGGACGAAAGACCAGTAATGACAAATCCCATTTTTATACGATGGCAAAGGGATCTGCATGCGAAACACAGAATCATCTGTTATATGGATGTAAAACCGGTTACTTCGAACAAGAAATTATCAACAGACTTATTCAGGATTACGATGAATTAATGATGGGGATAAATAAAATAATTAAAATATTAATGAATAAAGTATAAGGTTGAGGTTGAGGGCGAAAGTATCTTGACCTTAGTCTGGACCTTGACCTAAAAAAATATTACTATGGAAAAGAGTGCTAAAATATACATTGCCGGCCACCTGGGACTTGTTGGTTCTGCAATCTGGAAAAATTTACAGAATAAAGGATATTCCAATCTTATTGGAAAAGCCATAAATGAATTGGATCTGATGGATTCTGCTGCTGTGTCAGCCTTTTTT
>JBBQSF010000057.1:0-19041 GCA_038214085.1 Bacteroidales bacterium
TACCACCGTAAATGTAGTGCTGGCACCCAAAAAGCCGGCAATAAATTATGCTGCAAGTTCCGTTAATTCCTGCGATGGGAATATAAACTTCACCAATCTCACAACAGGTGCAACTTCTTGGCTATGGAATTTTGGCGACGGTACAACATCTGTATTGCAAAACCCTTCACATTCTTATACTTCAGCTGGAGTTTATACCGTTAAGCTCAAAGCCACAAACTGCAAAGGTTCTGACTCCCTTACCAAAACCAATTATATAACAGTTGTTATTCCTGCTGCACCAGCTGTCATTTCTGGATATCATTGCGGTACAGGAACCGTTAGTTTGTCGGCAAGTGGTATTGGAACTTTAAATTGGTATGATGCACTGAGTGGTGGAAATCTTGTAAATACAGGCACTGCATACACAACACCATCGCTAACTGCAAGTACAACATATTATGTACAAACCAATGTACCTCTTCCTGCTATTTCATCTGGAAAAATTGATAATACTGGAGGAGGAGGCACGAATACTGGGGCAACAAATTATTTGATTTTTGATGCCTACAAACCCTTTAAATTGGTTTCCGTTTATGTTTATCCGAGTTCTACTGGAATTAGAATAATTCAGCTTCGGAATAGCGCTGGCACAGTTTTGCAAACAGCGACAATAAATATCACTTCTACTGCAGCCCAAACCATTACTCTTAATTTTGATGTTCCTGTTGGCACAAATTTACAACTTGGGTTACAAACTGGAAGTACAGTGAATTTATACCGCAATAACGCCGGAGTTGTATATCCATTTTCAACAAGTGGACTATTATCCATAACAGGCAGCAGTGCTGGCGCAGCATATTATTACTTCTTTTACAACTGGCAGGTGCAGGAATATTGTAGTTCACAACCTCGAACACCAGTTTCTGCAAGTATTTTATCAAATCCTGTTGCTGATTTTTCCAGTTCGATTCTTGGATACCAGGCTTCCTTTACAAATACATCAACTGGTGGTAATTCTTATTCTTGGGATTTTGGCGATGGAGGAACTAGTACAAACCCGAATCCAACACACACATATTCCGCCGACGGAACCTATATTGTGCAACTCTCTGTCACCAATTCTTGCGGAACAAATGTCATTACTCATTCAGTAACAATTTTGGTAACTTCATTGCTCGAATTTAATTTGGAATACCTGACATTATTCCCGAATCCTTCTTCGGGAATTATCCAGATGTCTACATCTTCAGTAATTAATCAAAATGCAAGCGTTGAAGTATTTGATATTGTTGGGAAATTACAGTTTTCAACAGAAGTATTTTTGGCAAAAGGCCTGAATAATGAGAAGCTTGATCTGAGTTTACTCAAATCAGGATTATATTTTGTCAGACTGAATATCAATGATAAGTCAACAAATATTAAAATTGAAATAACTAAATAATATCAAAATATTTTATGGAAATTTTTCTTCATAGCGAGGCATGGATAGCATTATTAACATTAGCTTTTTTAGAAGTTGTTTTGGGTATTGACAATATCATTTTCATTTCAATTGTAACTGGAAAAATCCCTCAGGAAAAACAAAAATTTGCAAGAAATCTTGGTTTATTTCTGGCTTTAATCTTTAGGATTTTTTTGCTGCTTGGAATAACTTATATCATTGGTTCAAATAAACCATTATTTGTAGTTTTTGATTTTGGAGTCAGTATTAGAGACATCATTTTATGTTCAGGAGGGCTTTTCCTTATTGCAAAGAGCACAACAGAAATGCATCAGAAAATTGAAGGAATTGAACATCATACCAAGGATAAAAAAGTAAGCGGTTTAAAAAATGCCATCATTCAAATTGTGCTGCTCGACGTTATTTTTTCATTCGATTCAATTTTAACGGCCATTGGTTTAACTCCTCATGTTATTCTTATGATTTTTGCAGTTATCATTTCCATGATTATCATGATGCTATTTTCTGGCTATATCAGTAATTTTATTAACAAACATCCAACTTTGCAGGTTCTTGCCCTTTCATTCCTCATTCTGATTGGCTTTATGCTCATTGTGGACTCGCTTCACTACGAAGTACCTAAAGGTTATATCTACTTTGCGGTTCTGTTCTCTCTGCTTGTTGAGATGCTTAATATGCGAATGCGGAAAAAATCATCACCTCATCATTAATTCCTTTAACTTTTTGTTGTGGAAAACTTTTTTACTTCGCAATGAAGCATTCTTTTATCTTTGCAAACTTCAATTTTATTATTCAAATTAGAATCATTAATTTATTAAGAAAAAAATGGAAAACTTGAATTTCTTAAAAGGCGGAGAATTTTTAACCAAAGATGTGGACGATATTTTCATCCCCGAAGAGTTTAACGAAGAACAAAAAATGATTGCCGACACTTGTCAGGATTTCCTTGACAAGGAAGTATTTCCAATTCTTGACCGAATTGACAGTATGGAACCTGGTTTAATGAGAAGCTTGGTCTCCAAAGCAGGCGAACTTGGTTTACTCGGTATTTCTGTTCCTGAAGAATATATGGGATTCGGACAATCATTTGTTACGTCTATGTTAGCAAGTGAAGTGATTGGTGCTGGTTTTTCGTTTGCTGTTGCATATTCTGCACATACTGGAATTGGAACGCTACCTATATTGTATTATGGCTCTCCAGAACAAAAAGAAAAATATTTACCAAAACTGGCAACAGGTGAATGGGCTGCTGCTTACTGTTTGACAGAACCAAATGCGGGCTCTGATGCAAATTCAGGGAAAACAAAAGCTGTTTTATCTCCCGATGGAAAACATTATATCCTGAACGGACAAAAAATGTGGATTACAAATGGCGGATTTGCTGATGTTCTTACCGTTTTTGCAAAAATTGATGACGATAAAATATTAAGTGCATTTATAGTTGAGAAAAGTTTTCCAGGAATAAGTTTCAATACAGAGGAAAAGAAAATGGGTATCAAAGGTTCCTCAACTGTTCAGGTATTCTTTAATGATTGTATGGTTCCTGTTGAAAATCTTTTAGGAAAAAGGGGAGAAGGCTTCCGTATTGCATTGAACATTCTTCATATCGGTCGGTTAAAACTTGGCGCAAATGTTATTGGTGGCGCAAAACGTGCCATTCTCCATTCTGTAAATTATGCCAACGAACGCAAACAATTCAACAATCTGATTTCAAATTTTGGGGCCATTAAATACAAACTTGCGGAACAAATAATCAGGTCATTTGCAACCGAATCTGCAGTTTACCGTGCAAGCAAGCATGTTGACGACACCATTAATTTTCATGTTGAACAAGGCATGGATAAAGGTAAGGCATATCTTGAAGCTATTGGCGAATATGCAATGGAAGCAGCAATTATTAAAGTATTGGGATCTGAAGGTCTTGATTACATTGTTGATGAAGCAGTTCAGATACATGGCGGAATGGGATTTTCAGCAGAAATGCCTGTAGATCGTGCTTACCGCGATTCACGCATCAACCGTATTTTCGAAGGAACAAATGAAATAAACCGTTTGGTTGTTGCTGATACCTTCCTGAAATGTGCTAAAAAATGCGAATCGCCAGTTTTTGCTGAAGCCAAAAAAGTTTATGATTCCATTGACCAGTTGACAGCCATTCAAAGCAACGGTGACATTTTCGCTTATTACCAAGCGGTTACTTCGGCATTTAAAAAAGCTGCATTGCTTATCATGAGCCGTGCTTATGATACACTCGGTAAACAATATTCTTCCGAACAAGAAGTAATGATGCATATTTCCGATATGCTTATCAAAGCGTATGGTGCAGAATCAACCGTTTTACGTGTAAAAAAACTTATGCAAAACGGTATCAAAACCAATGAAGTGTACAAAGACATCATGGAAATTTTTGTTTACGAAGCCGCCGCTAGTATTTACAAATCAGGTTGCGATGCAATTAATTCTTTCGCAACTCCCGAAGAATATGGAAAACTAAAAATTGCTTTGATGATTCTTACCGCTGTTGAACCTGTTAATATTATGCAAGGCCGCAGAAGAATTGCAGCAAAACTGATTGAAGACAACAGATACGACTTCTAAAATATTTGTTCAAATTATTATTAAGCCGTTCGTATGAGCGGCTTTTTTTTGTTGAACAGAACGCACAGCATGTTACAGAAACAATTTATTCGGTGGCTTTCTGTGTATTCTGTGAGAAATATTATTTGGAAGAGAAGTTTTTATTCTATTTTTGATTTTTATTATTTCCCATTGATTCAAAACCAAAATACAAAAGGCGGACTCGTCAGAAAGCTTGGACTTTTCACATCCATCATGATTGTAATCAGTTCAATGATAGGATCTGGTGTTTTTAAGAAAATCGCACCCATGTCCGATATGCTTATGTCGTCGTGGCTAATTCTGCTTTGCTGGGTTGTGGCTGGATTTGTAACAATGTTTGGCGCTTTTAGCTTTGCCGGACTTTCAAAAATAAACAGCGATGCCGGAGGACAATATCAATACTTGAAAATTGTTTTCGGAAAATTCTTTTCATTTTTATACGGCTGGACTGCATTTACCGTAATTCAATCCGCATCCATTGCATCTATTGCTTATGTGTTTGGGCAATCAGTAGGCAACCTAGTTCATTTGCCTCAGCTTTCGCCCGAATGGAGCCAGATAAGCATGTTCGGATACATTTTTCCTTTTGACAATATAGGAGTGAAACTGGTTACCATTGCTGCCATATTTTGCATTACACTCATCAATCATTTTGGGGTACAATATGGCGGTATTACTGTAAACTTGTTTACCATTGCAAAAATTGGTGGAATATTAATTCTCATCATTTTCGGATTGTCTTATGCCGGTGGTTCATTCGAAAATGTTTCCAGAGCATCTTCCGCTTACAATACAATGCAAGGACAAGGCTTCTGGAGCCAGACAAGCATTTTCTTTGCTGCAATGCTTAGTGCATTCTGGGCTTACGATGGCTGGGCAAATCTTACATTTTTGGCAGGGGAGGTAAAGCATCCAAAAAGAAATCTTCCAATAGCAATAATAACAGGCGTTTTATGCGTTATGGGAATTTATTTTATCATCAATTTTGCCTATTTGTATGTAATGCCTGTCGATTCATATATTGAAATTTTCAAAAACAAAAACACCATTGCCGCTGCCGAAATGGCCAATGTTATTCTAGGCTCCGGTGGTTTTATTTTAATTTCCATTCTCATCATGGTTTCCACCTTCGGAACAGCCAACAGCAGTGTGATGTCGTCGTCGCGGATTTATTATGCCATGGCACGTGAAAAAATGTTTTTCAGCAGGGCAGGGAACACCCATAAAAAATACAATACGCCTCATTTTTCATTGTGGCTGCAGTTTGCATGGGCAAGTGTTTTGGTAATTTCTGGAACTTTCGATCAGCTTACAGATATGCTGATATTCGCTGCTTTCATTTTTTACGGTTCAGGTGCTTTAGGTTTGTTTATTTTGAAAATAAAAGGACAATATCCCGAAAAAACGTTCGGATACCCTTTATTTCCTGCATTATTCATTCTATTTTGCCTGCTTATAATTGGCAGTTCTTTTGTACAACGCCCTTACGAAAGCTTTGCCGGTATTGGTTTAGTACTTACGGGGATTCCGGTTTATTTTTATTTGAAGAGTAAAAACAGGAACTGATCTAATCAATTCCTGTTCTATAATTTTATTAATTTACTTTATTTTGTGAAAACTAAATTTCCGGATTTTTTCCATTCTCCTTTTTTACCAATTTCTTACCCTTCACAATCTTAATTGCAATTTCCTCTTTTTTGGTATTGTAAGCCACTTGTATCAGGTCGCCTTCAGAGATCTTGCTTTTAATAATTTCTTCGGCAAGTGCATCTTCAACATACTTCTGTATGGCACGTTTTAAAGGTCTTGCACCAAATTGTTCGTCCCAGCCTTTTTCTAAAAGAAAATCTTTGGCTTCAATGCTCACTTCAATTTCGTAACCCATGGTATGAATGCGTTTGTAAAGACTTGAAAGCTCGATATCAATAATTTTATGAATATCCTCACGTTTTAGAGAGTCGAACATCACCACATCATCAATACGGTTCAGGAACTCAGGTGCAAATGCTTTACGCAACGCATTTTCTATAACTCCACGTGCGTATTCAGCTGTGCTGCCTTGTTTTGCTGTAGTGCTAAAACCAACACCTTGTCCAAAATCCTTTAACTGGCGCGAACCAATGTTGGAAGTCATGATGATGATCGTGTTTTTAAAATCAATTCTACGACCAAGACTATCCGTTAGCTGTCCATCGTCTAAAACTTGTAAAAGTAAATGGAATACATCCGGATGTGCTTTTTCCACTTCGTCGAGTAGAATCACAGAATAGGGTTTTCTTCTTACTTTTTCGGTAAGTTGTCCACCTTCTTCGTAACCCACGTAACCCGGAGGCGCTCCAATAAGGCGAGATACAGCAAATTTCTCCATATATTCGCTCATATCAATACGGATAAGCGCATCGTCGGTATCAAACAAATATTTTGAAAGCACTTTTGCAAGCCAAGTTTTACCAACACCAGTAGGACCAAGGAAAATAAATGAGCCAATAGGTTTATTAGGATCCTTCAAGCCTGCACGGTTACGGCGGATTGATTTCACCACTTTTTTTATGGCTTCAGCTTGTCCTATTACTGAATTTTCGAGTTCAGCCTCCATACTTAATAAACGCTCACCTTCATTTTTCGCAATCCGCTGAACAGGAACACCAGTCATCATAGCCACTACTTCTGCTACATTTTCTTCCGAAACTATTTCCCGGTTTATTTTCGCTTCATCCTCCCAACGGCGTTTTTCACTTTCCAACTCATCCGTTGCTTTACGCTCAAGGTCACGGTATTTTGCAGCTTCTTCGTATTTCTGGCTTTTAATGGCATTGTTCTTACTTTGCCTTATTTCTTCAATTTTAGCTTCCAGATTAATGATTTCAATTGGAACATGAATATTGGTAATATGCACCCGCGAACCTGCTTCATCAAGAGCGTCTATGGCTTTATCAGGAAGACACCTGTCGCTGATATATCTTGAAGTTAGCGAAACGCATGATTTAATGGCATCTTCAGAATAAATTACCAGATGATGGTCTTCATATTTTGATTTGATGTTGTTCAGAATTTCAACGGTTTCTTCCTCAGTAGTTGGATCAACAATGATTTTCTGGAACCTACGTTCGAGAGCGCCATCTTTCTCAATATACTGGCGGTATTCATCAAGAGTTGTTGCACCAATACACTGTATATCGCCGCGTGCAAGTGCCGGTTTAAACATATTTGAAGCATCAAGTGAACCTGAAGCGCCACCAGCACCAACTATGGTATGAATTTCATCGATAAACAGAATAATATCCTGATTTTTTTCTAGTTCATTTAAAACGGCTTTCATGCGTTCTTCGAACTGTCCACGGTATTTTGTTCCTGCAACCAAAGATGCTAAATCGAGTGTTACAACCCTTTTATTAAAAAGTGCACGGGAAACTCTGCGCTGAACAATTCGCAAAGCAAGTCCTTCAACAATAGCAGATTTACCCACACCCGGTTCACCAATAAGAATAGGGTTGTTCTTCTTCCTGCGGCTTAAAATCTGAGCAATCCGTTCCAGTTCTTTTTCGCGGCCCACAACAGGGTCAAGGTGATTTTCTTCAGCAGCTTTTGTTAAATCTCTACCAAAGTTATCCAAAACAGGAGTTTTTGATTTTGAATCCGCTGGTTTTTTGGAACTTCCACCGCCAAAACCACCGCCTTTTTCGTCAGGGTCATCCTCTTCGTCACCGTGCGAATATTCATCTCGTGTAACGTCAAAAGGTTCAATTTTTTCAATAGAATCAGAACCGGATAAAATTGACTTCAGTTCTGATTTAACAGAGTCATAATCAGCACCAAGCTTGTTCAGTGATTGCGTTGCAATATTATCTAAATCTTTTAAAATTGCAAGCAATAAATGTTCGGTGCCAATAAGTTCACTTTTAAACAATTTTGCTTCAAGATAGGTTATTTTCAAAATACGCTCCGCCTGTTTGGTGAGAGGAATATTGTCAATTGCTCTTATTTTGTTGGTATGATTTTTAAGTGAAGATTCTACCAAACGACGCAAATCAGTAGTGTCAACTTTTAAAAAATTAAGAATTTGAATGGCAAGGCCTTCACCTTCACGTATCAATCCCAATAAAAGATGTTCAACTCCAATATATTCATTGTTGAGTCGTAATGCTTCTTCACCACTAAAAGAGATCACATCTTTAACCCGTTTCGAAAATTTTGCTTCCATATTTCTTAGATAAAATTTGAATTAAGAAAATCAAATATACTCAGATTCTTAATTGATAAACATTTTGAATTCAATATTTTTTTCAACACTCATTTGTTAGTATAAAAATATAGAATTAATCAATTACAATTCCACAAAAATTAGTACTTTCGTGAAAAAGTTTTAAGTATTATCAAAAATCGTGCTTGATTGAAAAAATAGAGAAAAATGGCAGAAGGAGAAAAAATTATCAACATCAACATCGAGGATCAGATGAAATCGGCATATATCGATTATGCTATGTCAGTTATTGTATCACGTGCCTTGCCTGATGTTAGGGACGGTCTCAAACCCGTTCACCGCAGAGTTCTTTTTGGAATGCTGGAATTAGGAGTTTTATCAAATCGTCCTTATAAAAAGTCAGCCAGAATTGTTGGGGAAGTTTTAGGAAAGTACCACCCGCATGGTGACACCTCAGTTTACGATGCCATGGTTCGTATGGCTCAGGATTGGTCGCTTCGTTATCCATTGGTTGACGGACAAGGTAACTTTGGCTCAATAGATGGCGATAGCCCTGCAGCTATGCGTTACACCGAAGCCAGACTCAGAAAAATTGCTGAAGAAATGCTCTCTGATATCGACAAAGAAACAGTTGATTTTCAACTTAACTTTGACGACACTTTGGAAGAGCCTACCGTATTGCCCTCTAGGATTCCCAACTTGCTTATTAATGGAGCTTCCGGAATTGCTGTTGGTATGGCGACCAATATGCCTCCTCATAATTTGGGCGAAGTAATTGATGGAACCATTGCATATATCGACAATAAAGAGATCACCATTGCCGAATTGATGAAATTCATCAAAGCTCCTGATTTTCCAACAGGCGGAATTATTTATGGTTACGAAGGTGTTAGAGAAGCTTTTGAAACAGGACGAGGACGAATTGTCATGCGTGCCGAAACCTCAATAGAACAAAATGGCAACAGAGAACGAATTATTGCGTCAGCTATTCCTTATCAGGTCAATAAATCAGAACTTATTAAAAAAACAGCCGACCTGATTAACGATAAAAAAATTGAAGGTATTTCAGATATCCGCGATGAATCCGACCGCAATGGAATGCGCATTGTATACGAATTAAAAAAAGATGCAGTTACCAATGTTGTTCTGAACAATTTATATCAACATACACAGCTTCAGACTGCATTTAATGTAAACAATATCGCACTTGTTAAAGGCAGACCATACATGTTGAATGTGAAACAACTTATTGAATATTTTGTTGAACACAGACATGATGTAGTTATCCGCCGCACAAGGTTCGAACTTCGCGAAGCAGAAAAACGTGCTCATATCTTAGAAGGATTATTGATTGCTTTGGATCATCTTGATGAAGTAATTGCTTTAATCCGTGCTTCTAAAAATCCTGATGAAGCAAAAACAGGACTTATGGAAAGCTTTAAACTTTCCGAAATTCAGGCAAAAGCCATTCTGGCAATGCGCTTGCAAAATCTTACTGGACTTGAACGCGATAAGATAAAGCAAGAATATGATGAATTGATGAAATTAATAGAATATTTAAAATCAGTTCTCGCCGACGAAGTGCTTAGAATGCAAATTATAAAGGATGAATTACTCGAAATAAAAGAAAAATACGCCGACAAACGAAAAACCCAAATAGAATACGCTGCAACAGATTTCAGAATTGAAGACACAATTGCTGACGAAAATGTAGTGATCACTATTTCGCACATGGGTTACATGAAGCGTACTTTACTCAGCGAATACAGAGTTCAGAATAGGGGAGGGCGTGGCTCAAAAGGAACCGACATCCGTGACGAAGATTTTATCGAGCATTTATATATTGCAAGTATGCACAACTACATTTTGTTCTTTACCGAAAAAGGCAAATGTTTCTGGCTGCGTGTATTTGAAATTCCTGAAGGTACGAAAACTTCAAAGGGTAGGGCTATTCAAAATCTTATCAATATTACACCCGACGATAAAGTGAAAGCTGTAATTAATGTTAAAGATATTACCAATAACGAATATACCGAAAGCAACTATATTATTCTGTGTACTAAAAAAGGTACTATCAAAAAAACTTCTCTTGGTGCTTATTCACGACCAAGGGTAAATGGCATTAATGCAATAAATATTAAAGATGATGACCAGCTTTTGGAAGCAAAATTAACCAATGGCACCAATGAAGTACTTCTTGCGCTCAAATCAGGAAGAGCCATTCGTTTTAATGAGTCAAAAGTAAGGCCGATGGGAAGAAACGCAACAGGAGTTCGTGGCATTACACTGGCCAATGTAAAGGATGAAGTAGTTGGAATGGTTTGTATCGAAAAAGATATATACGATATCCTTGTTGTATCTGAGAATGGTTACGGAAAACGATCAAAATTAGAAGATTACAGGGTTACTAACAGAGGCGGAAAAGGTGTAAAAACCATAAATGTTACTGAAAAAACCGGAGCCCTTATTGCAATAAAAGATGTTCTTGATTCTGATGACTTGATGATTATTAATAAATCCGGTATCATTATTCGTTTAGGGGTTAAAGATCTTCGTGTTATGGGCAGAGCGACACAAGGCGTGAGGTTAATCAATCTTCGTGAAGATGATTCAATTGCTGCAGTTACTCAGGTAGAAGAAGATAAGGATGATGATGCTATAATTATTGATGAAACTATCGAAAACTCAGAATTTACAAGCAATACAAACGCTGAAAATACTGACTTGGATAATAATGGCAACAAAATTGATACAGAATAAAATAAAAAATATATTTTTGTCGTTCCTTAAACTAAAAACCTATCATGAAAAAATTATTTATTTTAACCGTATTTGCATGCGTTTTTACTTTTGCAAATGCACAAAAAAATATGGTAGTAAGTGCATTCAGTTACACCAATAACGGGCAATTAGATAAAGCGCTTACTGCAATTGAAAAAGCTTCGGTTCATCCCGACACAAAAGATTGGGCAAAAACCTGGTATTACATGGGAAATGTATATTACTCTATCCACATGTCAACCGATGAAAAGTACAAAAACCTTGATACCAATGCTCTGCAAAAAGCTTATGATTGTTATCAAAAAGCCATTGAACTCGACCCTAAAAAAGAATATTACGAACAATTAATGACCGTTCTTTATTTTTGCGGACAACAATTCTATAATAAAGGAGTGGAGTTATACAATGAATTCAAATACGAAGAAGCGATGAATTCATTTGATAAAACAGCTAGTATTAACGGAATATTCGACCTTTCAGATTCTCTAGCTACATACAATGCTGCGCTTTGTGCAGAATTATCGAATAAACCCGCTCAAGCAAAGGAGTATTATTTGAAACTGATTAAAATTAATTATCATCAGCCTATTATTTATTCTTCTTTATCTTCAATTTATAGAAATGATAAAGACACAACCAAAGCACTGGAAATAATAAAAAAAGGAAGAAAAATATTCCCAAGCAATACCGATCTTATTATTGCAGAAACAAATTTATATCTGGCAAGCGGCAAGACTCAGCAGGCTAAAGATTTGTTGGAAATATTAATTCAAAAAGATCCAACCAATCAAGCCTTGTATTATGCCATTGGTACAAACTACGATTTGATTTACAACGACACTACAGTTGCTTTAATTGACAGACTTTCTGCATTTACCGAAGCAGAAAAGAACTACAAAAAAGCTATTGAACTGAAAAAGGATTATTTTGATGCTACTTATAATTTAGGTGCTTTATTCTATAATGAAGGCGTTCGTATTTTTCAGGAAGCAGACAAACTCACTGATATGAAAAAATATGGCGAATTACAAAAACAATTTGAAATGATGTGGGATCAGGCAATTCCTTATCTTGAAAGTGCTTTATTATTAAATGATACTGATTATAACACACTTATTTCTCTAAAACAGCTTTATTCCCGAAAAAACGATCTTGATAAACTAAAAATAATTAACGATAAATTAAGCAGTATTAAAAAATAGTACTGTTTCACAATCTTGATTAAAGGAGAGGCAATACTTTCCTTTAATTTAACTTTTTCTATTTAACATAATATTAATTATAAGACAAATATATATTTTCATTTTATCATAGTTATCAATTATTCGAGCGGAATTTAAGAAAAATTATTACGTTTAAAAAAAACGTAAAGAACAAAATATTAAATTTATTTTTACCAGACTTTCTCTTTATTAATTAATTTTGAAAAAAAAACAAATGAGTAAAACTATTCCAAAACATTATCAAAAAATAAAAAAAGAGTATTCTGAATTTATAAATGCTGTTGAAAATCTCGGCGAAACATCCAGAAATGCCGGACCTATTGACAAAAAGACTTCTCATTTGATACAATTGGCGGCGGCTGTTGCAATTGGCTCTGAAGGCGCTGTTCACAGCCATACACGTCAGGCTATTGAAGCCGGTGCAACAATTAAAGAAATTCAGCATGCAGTAATTTTGCTTACTTCAACTATTGGATTTCCTTCAATAATGGCAGGATTAAGCTGGGTTAATGATATTTTAGACAACAAAGAGAATTTAAAATGAGTATTACCGGGAATCTGGCACTAATTCTTAAACAAATTCCGGATACAGTAAAACTGGTTGTTGTTTCAAAAACTCAATCAATTGAAGCAATCCGTGACGTTTATAATTATGGTCAACGCATTTTTGGCGAAAATAAAGTACAGGAAATAATTCAGAAACAACCTCTTTTACCCGTTGATATTGAATGGCATTTTTTAGGTCATCTGCAAACAAATAAAGTAAAGTATATTGCGCCTTTTATTTCATTAATTCATAGTGTGGATTCTTTGAAATTGCTCGCTGAAATAAATAAGGAAGCACAAAAATCAAACAAGATAATCAATTGTCTTCTCGAAATGTATATTGCTTCTGAGGAAACAAAATTCGGCCTCGATATGAACGAAACGATTACGATACTTTCTTCGGATGCATATAAATCAATGGAAAATATCAGGATTACGGGAGTTATGGGAATGGCAACATATAGCGACGATGATGGTCTTACGCAGCGTGAATTTGCCCAGCTCCACTCCTATTTTAAAACGCTAAAGCAAAAGTTCTTTATTGACGATGCAAACTTTAAGGAGCTTTCCATGGGAATGTCGGGTGACTATTTAACTGCAATTGAGCAGGGATCAACAATAGTAAGAATTGGGACAGCAATTTTTGGAGATCGAAACTATTCTTGATTGCCCTCTGCAGGCGGTTTTGACCAATCATGAGTTTTCTCTTCTTTTACCGCATCTTTGTTTGATGCATTCTTATCTTTCTTCTTATCTTTCTTTTTGTCTTTCTTTTTATCCTTGCCAGCATCTTTAGTATTGACTTTATCACCAGATTCAGTTTCCGGTTTTACAAGTCCGTTCTCGTCTAAATCAACATCATCGTTTTCGAGAGAATCGTTTTTATGTTCCCATGCAGTTGGGCAATAAAGTTCTTTATTTTTAAAACCCGGATCAGGAAATTTGCCTCTAAGAATTTTTGTTGAAGCATCTTTATAAACTTTGGTCATAAATATGCCATAAATCGGCAAAGCAGTCCGGCAACCTTCGGCTTGAGCCTCACTCGGAAAATGTATGCAGCGATCTTCACCACCAACCCAAACTCCTGCAACCAAATCCTTTGTAACACCCATAAACCAGCCATCGGAGTAGTTTGAAGATGTTCCAGTTTTTCCTCCAATTTCGTTACTGTTTTCGAAAATTTCAGGATAATCCCATAAAGCCTGAGAGGTTCCACCAGGTTCTTCCAGTCCACCTTTAAGCATATGAACCATAAGAAATGCTGTTTTTACGCTAAGCACACGTTTGGTTTCAGGTTTAAACTCATGAAGAAGTTTTCCATTTCTGTCATATACCTTAGTTACGAGTTGTGGTTTGGTATAAATGCCTTTATTGAGAAAGGTTGAGTATGCAGCAACCATTTCATAAAGTGAAACATCGTTAGAGCCAAGGCCGATTGATGGAACAGGTTTCAAAGTAGTTGAAATGCCTAATTTTTTCGCATAAGCAGCAACAGTAGCAAATCCAATTTTTTCAGAAAGTTGAACGGTAACACTATTGCAGGAACGAGCCATTGCGTATCGAAGGGTCATATTTTTGCCTGTAAATTCCCAATCAGCATTGTGAGGCGACCAGGATTTTTTTACACCATTTTCGACATAATTTATTGTAACCAATTGATCTCTTATACGGTCACATGGCATCCAGCCTTTATCAATAGCAGCGCAATATACAAACGGCTTGAATGTAGATCCGGGCTGACGTTTTGCCTGCTTTACATGATCATACTTAAAATATTTATGATTAATGCCGCCCACCCAAGCTTTTACTTGTCCTGAATAAGGATCCATAACCATAAATCCGGCATTTAAAAACTTTTTATAATAACGTATCGAATCCATCGGACTTAAAGTTGTGTCTTTTTCACCTTTTTTCTTCCAGGAGAATACTTTCATTTTCCTAGGTGTATTCAATACTTCATTAACCTTTGATGTATCATTATTGAGTTTTAGCATCAACCCTTTGTACATCTGAGTAGTTTTTACATAATCTTCAATAAACCTTGGTATTTCCCTTTCGTTTCTATCGCTCCATGGATTTGAATTCTGCCAGTGGCTATTAAACCGGCTTTGCAATGCTTTCATGTGTTCATTTACAGATTCTTCAGCATACTTCTGTAATTTGGAATCAATTGTAGTATATATTTTTAATCCATCGCTATATATATCGTAACCATTTTCTTTACACCAAGATTTGAGTTCGTTTGCAACTTCCTTGCGAATGTATGGTGCAAGCATACCTTCTTCAGGGTTTTCTACACTGTAATCAAGTATTATTGGTAATTTTTTTAATGAATCATATTGATTTGAAGAAATATCTTTTTGTTTCAACATCTGATTCAGAACAACATTCCTTCTATCAAAGCATTTATCATAGTTTGATACTGGGCTAAATGTTGTAGGAGCCTTTAGCAATCCAATGAGTGTAGCTGATTCTTGGATATTAAGTTGTGATGGTTTTTTGTTGAAATAAGTTAGTGCAGCAATTTTAATTCCGAAGGAATTACTGCCAAAATCAACAGTATTGAGATACATAGTAAGAATATCTTCTTTCGAAAAACGATTTTCGAGCTTTAATGCGGTAATCCATTCTTTTGACTTGGCTATAAAAGTTCTTAATCCGGGAATCAAACCTAAAATTCCTTTTGATGCTTTACGTGTATTATAAAGATTTTTTGCAAGTTGTTGTGTAATTGTACTTCCACCACGATTGTCTCCTTTTGAAATATACCAGAAAGCAGAAAATACTGCTTTAAGATCAATTCCTCCGTGTTCATAAAAACGCTCATCTTCAGTTGCTATTAAAGCATCAATAACATTTTTTGAAATATCTTTATATTCAACCGGGCTGCGATTTTCGTTATAATATTTCCCAATCAGAACACCATCAGCAGTGTAAAGTTCGGAGGAAATATTCATGTCGCCGATTTTATCCTTAGATATGCGCGGAGATGCGCCGAAAAGCCATAAAAAGTTAACATCAACGGCAACAAAAAACAATAGAATAAAAAGAATTAAATTTAATGAATACTTAATTGATTTTCTAATTGTTTTTGCATGCCATTTTCTTTTCCCAAGGTATGGAATAAATCGAAAAACAACATTTTTTATCCAGTTCATAAAACGCCTGCGTAAGCCAAATATAAAGCGAAATACGAATATAAAAACAGTGAAAATTTTATTAAATACAATTACAAATTTCGATTTGTTTACAGAAACAGAGTTATGGGGATTCATTTTACTGATTTTACAAAACCTTACAAATATTACCTAGAAGTGAACAGAAAATGCTGCATTCTGTTCTTTTGGCAAAATTAATCTTAAAATTGAGTATAGAAAAATTAATTGGTCAAAAATCGAAGCAATAGAAATAAGCTGCCTGAAATGATAATTGTTATTGGCAATGTAACCAGCCATGCAATTGCAATATTCCTTACTGTTTTTGCCTGAAGGTTCTTGAGACCTTTTCCTGCAACCATTGAACCTGCAATACCTGACGATAAAACATGAGTTGTACTTACAGGCATTCCAAGCATTGTGGAAACGCTTATGGTACTTGCTGCAACTATTTCGGCACTAGCGCCCTGAGCATATGTTAAGTGTGTTTTTCCAATTTTTTCGCCAATGGTAATTACAATTCGCTTCCAGCCTATCATTGTTCCCAACCCAAGAGCAAGTGAAATTAAAAGAATTACCCACCATGGGGCATATTCAGTATATTTTTTAAATGTGCTAACAGCATCTTTTGCTTCACCAATTTCCTTGTTCGACAAATTTAATGAAGCTTTGTCAGGGTTTTTAAATATTAATACATCAAGATGCTTTGATATCATTATTATACTTTTGCGTATAAAAAAGTTCTTTTCCTTATCAGTGCCGGCAAAACTGGTTTTTCCCTTTAAAACAATCTGGAGTGAATCAATTTCCTTGATAATAGTTTTGGATCTTGCCAAATTAATATCATCTAGTTTTGTTGAATCAATTTTGCTAATGGTATATTCTATTTTATTTACATTGCGAAGAAGATCATCCGGTTTTCGCGACATATCAAGGGCGAAATATCCGGGAACAATTCCAATTAAAATTATCATGACAAGTCCAACCCCTTTCTGTCCGTCGTTTGAACCATGAGAAAAACTTACACTTGTACAAGTTAAAATCAGAATAGACCTTATCCATAATGGAGGCGCTTTATGGGCAGGAGGTTCTTTAAATATCTTTTTGTTTTTTATCAGTTTTTTCATCAGCATCATTAATCCAATGGCAAAGCCAAATCCAAAAATTGGAGAAATAAGCAATGACAATCCAATATCCTCAACTTTAGACCAGTTAAGCGCTACGGAAGAGCCTCCTGGTAAAAGCATAAAAGCCAAGCCCACTCCGAAAATTGAACCAATAAGTGTGTGGGAACTGGAACATGGAATTCCAAAGTACCAGGTACCAAGATTCCAAATTATTGATGTTAATATCAATGCAAGAATCATTGAAATACTATGGTAGGGATTTGCGTCCACGAGTGCTTCTGTAGGCAATAAGTTTACAATTCCCATAGCAACAGCAATCCCACCAACAAAAACGCCAATAAAATTCCACAACCCTGACCACACAACAGCAATACGCGGCTTCAGGGAATGGGTATAAATAACAGTAGCAACGGCATTGGCCGTATCGTGAAATCCATTGATAAATTCAAAACCTAAAGCTGCGACAATACATACGATTAGCAGAAAAGTCATCCAAGCGTCTAATCCAAACATTTTTTGTCAATTTATAATTAAATACAAATTAACGAAAAATATGATTAGTTAAAAGCATTGGTATTATTAACAAATCGTTAAGTTTGTTCATATTAACTTAACAATTAATTAATATTGACTTTAGCCCATAATAAAGCGCAGAAGAAGGAATAAAAGACCTGAAAGCAATGTGGTTACTGGCAATGTGATTACCCATGCCAAGCCAATGTTTCGTAATGTTTTTCCTTCAAGGCTCTTAAAGCCATTTTCGGCAACCATGCTACCAGCAATTCCGGAGCTTAAAACATGCGTTGTACTCACAGGCAAACCCAATACAGAAGATATACCAATTGTACCAGCTGCAACCAACTGGCTGGCTGCACCCTGTGCATAAGTAAGGGGCGTTTTACCTATTTTTTCGCCTACAGTAATTACGATACGTTTCCAGCCTACCATGGTACCAATACCTAATGACAATGAAATCATCAGAATTACCCACCAGGGTGCATATTCAGTATAGGTTTTTATTTGCCCAACATTGTTTTTAATTTGATGAATTTCTTCTTCACTGATGAGAACAAAAGAAGATGACTCAAGGCTTGAAAATAGCTTGTCGGTAGACTTTGAAATAAGTAAAATATCTCTTCTTATTTCAAAATTGCGATCCGAAGGAATTAACTTATTAGAATTTACTTTACCTATAATACCTCTGAGTGAATCAACTTTTGAATTGATTGCATACAAGTATGTTTTTTCTTCAGCAGATAGATGGGTAGTATCCATTTTTTTTAAAACGATTGAAATCTGCTCAAGGTTAGAATTCATATTTTTGGGATTCTTTGAAATATCCAAAGCAAAATATCCGGGAACAATTCCTATTAAAATCATCATAACCAAGCCGACACCTTTTTGTCCATCATTGCTACCATGAGAAAAACTTACACCCATGGAGGCAAGAACCAACAAACTGCGAATACCTATTGGTGGCGCTTTTTGTGTAGGTGCTTTTTTAAATACTTTTTTATTTTTCACAAAAACTCGTAAGGCATATATTGCAAACATGGCAAAGAAAAACCCTAATATTGGAGATATAAGCAAAGACATTCCAACCTCCTGAACTTTATGCCAGTTTAGTGCAACACTATCGCTTCCCGGAATGAACATGAATGCAATACCAACTCCAAAAATAGAGCCGATTAAGGTATGAGAACTTGAAACTGGAATTCCAAAATACCATGTACCCAAATTCCAAATAATTGCTGTAAATATTAGGGCTAAAATCATTGCCAACCCATGCATCATGTTGGCATCTACCAAGGCTTCTACGGGCAAGAGATTCACAATTCCCATTGCAACTGCAATTCCGCCAAAATATACTCCTATAAAATTTAAAATCCCTGATAATATAACGGCAATTCTAGGTTTAAGGGAATTGGTATAAATTACTGTTGCA
>JBBQSF010000058.1:0-18083 GCA_038214085.1 Bacteroidales bacterium
ATCTCCTTCCCTCGCGTTAAGGATGCATCAATGCTTGATCTTGGCGATAAATATTTTGTAAGTGATGAAGATTTTACAAGAATAGTTGCGATTCTGAGACTTGCCGTACCTTACACAGGAATGATTTTAACAGCACGTGAACCTGTTGAAATTCGTAACGAACTGCTGCAATTTGGCGTTTCACAAATTGATGGAGGCACCAAACTTGAACTGGGCAGCTACGCAAAAGAAAACAATACAGAACAAGATTTGAATAAAGGTCAATTCAGAATAAATGATAACAGAACCCTAAGTGAAATTATTTCCGAATTAACTGATCAAAAAATGATACCGTCATTCTGTACTGCTTGCTACAGGCTCGGAAGAACAGGCGAGCATTTTATGGAATTTTCTGTTCCCGGTTTTATCAAACGTTTTTGTACTCCCAATGCAATTTTAACTTTTGCAGAATATCTTGTTGACTATGGCTCTGATGAACTTTCAGAAAAAGGTTGGAAACTTATTGAAGATGAAATAAAGAATCTTGAAAAAACAAACAGTACTGCTGATATCAGAGAGAAAATTGAACAAATTAAAAAAGGCAAACACGATTTATATTATTAAAATTGAATATTAAAAGACTGTTGGCAAACTAAATATATCATGAACAAAAGCAAGGATATTAAACCACATATCGGAATTTTTGGCCGGAGAAATAATGGTAAAAGTTCACTTATTAATATTCTTACAGGTCAGGATATTGCTATTGTTTCGGATATTCCAGGAACTACAACAGATCCCGTTAAAAAGTCAGTTGAAATATTTGGAATTGGTCCCGTAATTATCATTGATACAGCCGGAATTGACGACTCAGGAGAACTTGGACAAAAGCGAATCAGTAAGTCAATGCAGGCAATTAGAACAATTGATCTGGCAGTATTGCTTATTTCAAATAACACTTTTGGTGATTTTGAAAAACATCTAATAAATGAATTTTTAAAATTTGAAGTTCCTTACATTATTATTCACAACAAATCAGATATTGAAGCGCTGAATTCCTCGTGTATTGATGAAATCAGGAAGATAAGCCAAAGTGCTGTCTGCGATTTTAGTGCTAAAAATCCCGAAAAATTTGAAGATATTGTTCAGCTTTTACGAACAAATATTCCTGAATCGGCATACACAAGTAAAAGTCTTTTAGGCGATATTATAAAACCTAACGACTATGTTGTACTTGTTACGCCAATTGATTCGGAAGCGCCAAAAGGCAGAATGATACTTCCACAACAAATGGCAATACGCGATGTACTCGATAATAACTGCATCTGCATTGTGCTAAGAGAAACAGAACTTGAATATTTTTTCAAAACAAGCAATATTAAACCTGCTCTTGTTATTACAGATAGTCAGGCGTTTTCGAAAGTAATGAAAATTGTTCCTGAAAACATTCTACTCACCGGATTTAGCGTAGTATTTGCTCATTTACGAGGCGATTTTGAAAGTTACATAAAAGGTACAAGAAAATTGGCTGAACTTAAAGACAACGATAATATTCTGATTCTTGAATCGTGCACACATCATATAAGTTGCGAAGATATTGGTCGTTTTAAATTGCCTAAATGGATCAGAGAATTTTCGGGAAAAAATCTAAATATTGATATTGTTTCAGGAATGGATGAAACTGTTGCTGATATTGGTAAATATGCTCTTGTTGTGCAATGTGGCGGATGTATGTTTACCAAAAAACAAATTTCAGGAAGAATCAGACCTTTTATTGAAGCAGGCGTTCCTGTTAGCAATTACGGGATGGCTATCGCATTTATTAACGGTATTTTTGAACGTTCCTTACAACCATTTATCAATAAAAAATGAAATTGATAAGTAAAATACTAGAAACTCCCGAATGGACTAAAGAAAAGATAGTTTCATTGCTTACTCTTTCAGAAGAAATTGAAATAAATGAATTGTACAAAGCTGCTGAGCAATGCAGAAACATTCATATTGGCAACAATGTTTATTTCAGAGGATTAATAGAATATTCGAACCGTTGTTCAAAAAACTGTTTCTACTGCGGAATTCGTGCTAAAAATAAGAACGCATTCCGTTACGATGTCAGCGATAATGAAGTTATTGAAGCAGCTGAATTTGCATATAAAAACAATTATGCTTCAGTTGTCCTCCAATCAGGAGAGCTAAGTGATAAAGCATTTACTTCGCATATTTCAGAACTGATAAAAAAAATACACGCCGCAACCGATCATAAACTCCGAATTACATTATCCTGTGGGGAACAGAAAGAAAAGGTTTATCAGGAATGGTATGATTTAGGTGCAGACAGATACTTGTTGCGTATTGAGGCTTCAAACCCCGCATTGTACGAAAAAATTCATCCGTTTAATGCGAAACATAGCTACCAGATGAGATTGCAATCGCTGAGGATATTAATGAAAATAGGCTATCAAACCGGTACCGGTGTAATGATTGGACTGCCTTTGCAAACTATTGATGACCTTGCAAGTGATCTTCTGTTTATTAGCAATTCCGGTGTTCACATGGTAGGCATGGGTCCTTATATTGAACATGCTGAAACACCTTTGTATAAACACCATGAGCTATTAATTTCTCCTGAAAAGAGAGTTGAATTATCATTGAAAATGATAGCAATACTGCGATTGATGCGCCCTTCTATAAATATCGCCTCCACTACTGCTCTTCAAACTTTAGATCCAATGGGCAGAGAAAAAGGATTGCGCGCAGGAGCCAATGTAATTATGCCAAACATCACCCCAGTAAGATACAAAAAAGATTACGACCTTTACGAAGGAAAGCCATGCCTAGACGATGAGCCCGATGAATGCGGCACTTGCCTTGAAAACAGAATCAAAATGGCTGGTTGTGAGGTAGCGTATGGCAACTGGGGCGATTCGAAAGAATTCTCTCAATAAAAAAAAGCCGCCCTTTTGAGGCAGCTACAGATTTTGCACAACGAAAATCTTTATATTTTCACCACGTTAATTGCTTTTTTACCTTTTTCATCCTCAGCAATCTCATAAGTTACAAGATCTTCCTGTTGAAGATTTTTTTCTGCAACACCTGTTATGTGTACAAAAATTTCAGTTTGAGATTCATCATCTATGATAAATCCATACCCTTTTTTACGATTGAAAAATTTAATTTTACCAGTTGCCATTACTAATTGTTATTAAAAAATTAATGATTTCAATTACAAATATATTAAAAATATATACACCAACAAGTTTTTTATTAAAATTAGCAATATTTTTTTGTAGACATAATATATAGACTATGTTAAAATAAAAAAAACCGCTTCAAAAATTCATGAAGCGGTTTTAAGTAATGATATGTCATTTATAATATTGGCCCGGCAGCAATAAGTCGCTTACCTTCTTCGTTATCAGTAAAATTTTCGAAGTTTTTAATAAATTTTTCTGCCAAGTTTTTTGCGGAAACATCCCACTGCATAGGATCACTCCAAATGTTTCTTGGATTTAAAATTTTGCTGTTCACTCCATTTACTGCTTTTGGAATTTTGAGCCCAAAAATTGGTAAATCTTCATAGTCGGCATTTTCGAGCGATCCATCCAGAATTGCGTCAATTATAGCACGTGTTGATGGTATGTCAATTCTTCGACCAACACCGTAAGGACCTTCAATCCATCCAGTATTAACAAGGTATGCAGACGATCCATGCTCTTGCATTTTTTTTGCCAATTCCTGTGCATATTTTGTTGGATGTAATAAAAGGAATGCTGCACCAAAACATGAAGAAAATGTTGGTGTGGGTTCCTTGATGCCACGCTCAGTCCCAGCCACTTTAGCAGTATACCCGCTCAAAAAGTGATACATGGTTTGATCATAGGAAAGTTTTGAAACTGGAGGCAATACACCAAAGGCGTCGGCAGTTAAAAATATTATGCTTTTGGGGTGTCCTCCTTTTGAAACAGGTTTTACTATATTATTAATAAAGTAAATTGGGTACGAAACTCTGGTGTTCTCAGTTTTGGCAGCACTTGCATAATCAATTGCACCGGTTTTTTCATCGTAAACAACGTTTTCTAAAAGGGCATCCCGTTTAATAGCATTAAATATATCAGGTTCATTTTCTTTGCTTAAATTGATACATTTTGCATAACAGCCACCTTCAAAATTAAAAATTCCGTCGTTATCCCAACCATGTTCATCATCTCCAATTAAAAATCGTTTTGGATCTGCCGATAAAGTGGTTTTTCCTGTTCCCGACAAACCAAAGAAAATAGCAGTGTCGCCATCACTACCTTGATTTGCGCTGCAATGCATTGCTGCAATACCTTTGAGTGGAAGAAAATAATTCATAACAGAAAAAATACCTTTTTTAATTTCTCCACCATACCAGGTACCACCAATAACAGCCATTCTTTCATGTAAGTTAAATGCAGCAAATACTTCGCTGTTCAATCCCTGTTCTTTCCAATTGGGATTAGTTGTTTTACATGCATGAAGAATAACAAAATCAGGAGTAAAATCTTTAAGTTCTTCTTCGCTTGGGCGAATAAACATATTTTTAACAAAATGCGAAGCCCATGCAATTTCGGACACTAAACGAATTTTTAAACGGGTATTTTCATTTGCACCGCAAAATGCATCCGTAACATAAAGTTTTTTTCCGCTCAGTTGATTTTCTGAAATAGTTTTCAAACTATTCCAAATTTCTTCAGAAATAGGCTTGTTATCGGAGCTTTTCCTACCAGGATTTGCCCACCAAACATTGTTTTCATTTTCGGGTTCGCGAACAATGTATTTATCCTTCGGAGAACGTCCAGTAAAGATGCCAGTATCAACGTTTACAGCACCGGTATCGGTTACAAATCCTTTTTCAAAACCCTCGAGCGATGGGTCGGTTTCGTGAATAAATAAATCGTCGTAGGAAAGATTATAAAAAATTTCGTCTACATTCTCAATTCCATAAGCCAACAGATTAAGGTTTTTTTCATTGTCTGAAGAACAACATTTACATGACATAGTATAGAGATTTAATTATTAATTAATGACTTGCTTAAAATCAAAAAAATACAGCATTATTAATATTGCTGTATCTTTTTGCATTCATTTTATTTCACAATTATGATTTAGCCACTTTTTTAACCGCTTTTTTTGCAGGAGCAGTAGCTTTTTTTGATTTAATTGAAGCCTGTGCAGCAGCCAATCTTGCAATTGGAACGCGGAAAGGAGAACAACTTACATAGTTAAGTCCCATTTTAAAACAGAATTCAACAGAAGCAGGATCTCCACCCTGTTCGCCACAAATACCAACTTTCAAATCTTTGCGTGCTGAACGGCCTTTGGTAACAGCCATTTCAATTAGTTGACCAACGCCATCCTGATCAATAGTCTGGAATGGATCTGAAGCTAAAATTTTCTGATCGAGATATTCATTCATAAATCCCCCAATATCATCACGGCTAAAACCAAATGACATTTGAGTAAGGTCGTTGGTTCCAAAAGAGAAGAATTGTGCAGTTTTGGCCATTTTATCGCCAAGTAAGCAAGCACGTGGAATTTCGATCATTGTACCATAAAGATAACTAATCGATTTTACTTTGTATTTTTTACAAACTTCATCATAAACCCTGTCAGCAATTTTCTTTGTAACATCAAGTTCGGCAACTTCGCAGGTAACTGGAATCATAATCTCCGGTTTTGGATGATAACCTTCTTTCAGCAATTCCAGCGAAGATTCAAAAATTGCCCTGAACTGAATTTCAGAAACCTCAGGATAAGTAACACTCAAGCGCACACCACGATGTCCCATCATTGGATTATTTTCATGAAGAGCTTCACCACGTTTGGCAACATCAGCAACTTTAATTTTTAATTCTTTTGCAAGTTCTGCTTGTTTTTCAGGGCTTTGAGGGACGAATTCATGCAGAGGAGGATCGAGTAACCTAAATGTTACAGGAAGATTATCCATCGCCAATAAAGTAGCTTTAATATCTTTTTTCATAAATGGATAAAGCTCACTCAGTGCTTTTTTCCGTTCGTCTAATGTGTTGCTCAAAATCATTTTGCGAAGAGCCAACAATGGTTTTTCAGAACCAGTTCCATAAAACATGTGTTCAGTACGGAAAAGGCCAATACCTTCAGCACCAAAATCACGAGCAATTTTAGCATCTTCAGGAGTTTCCGCATTGGTACGTACACCCATTGTGCGGAATTTATCTGCCATTTTCATGAAAGTTTTAAAACGAGGATTTTCAGAAGCATCCATAAGTTTTAAAGCACCAAGGTAAACATGACCTTTGGTTCCGTTCATTGTTACAAAATCACCTTCTTTTAAAACAATATCGGTACCCTCAATTTTTGCAATTTTCTTTGCAGCATCAACATGTAATTTTCCTGCGCCAACAATACAACATTTGCCCCAACCACGTGCAACAAGAGCAGCGTGAGAAGTCATACCTCCACGAGCGGTAAGAATACCTGCTGCAGCGCGCATACCTTCAACATCTTCGGGGTTTGTTTCTTCGCGAAGAAGAATAACAGTTTTTCCTTTACGCTCCCATGCCACAGCATCTTCGGCAGTAAATACAAGCTGACCAACAGCTGCACCAGGACCAGCAGGCAAACCTTTTACAAGAACGTCAACTTTCTTTTCAACTGCTGGATCACAAATCGGGTGAAGCAATTCATCCAATTGCGCAGGTTCAACGCGCATTACAGCGGTTTCTTCATTGATAAGTTTTTCTTTGAGCATATCCATAGCCATGTTTAAAGCTGCAGTACCAGTTCTTTTTCCGGCGCGGCATTGTAACATGTATAATTTGCCTTCCTGAATAGTAAACTCAATATCAAGCATATCCTTGAAATTCTTTTCAAGAGTTGCTCTAATTTTAACAAGTTCCTTATAAGTACCAGGCATAGCTTCCTGCATGCTTTTCAGTTGCTTGTTCTGATCGTTTTTGGTTTCATTATTTAACGGACTTGGAGTTCTGATACCAGCAACCACGTCTTCACCCTGAGCATTTACGAGCCATTCGCCATAAAACAAATTGTCACCTGTTGCAGGGTTACGGGTAAATGCAACGCCGGTTGCAGAAGTATCACCCATATTTCCAAATACCATTGCCTGAACATTCACTGCTGTTCCCCATTCATCGGGAATACCTTCTATACGACGGTATGAAACCGCTTTTTTGCCATTCCAGCTTTTGAATACGGCTTTAATACCTCCAAATAATTGTTCTTTTGCATCATCGGGAAATGCTGTTCCTAATTCTTTTTTTACAGTTTTCTTAAATTCACCTGCAAGTATTTCAAGATCTTTTGCAGACAATTGTGTATCTTCTTTAACGCCTTTTTTCTTTTTATACGCGTTAAGCATATCATCCAGGTTTTTACGGATATTCTTATCAAGACCTTCAGCTTTATCCATAACAACATCAGCATACATCATGATAAGACGACGGTAGGAATCCCACACAAAGCGAGGGTTATTTGTCTTTTTGATCAATCCTGGAATTGTAGCAGTACATAAACCAACATTTAATACAGTGTCCATCATACCAGGCATTGAACTTCTAGCGCCAGAACGACAGGACAGCAATAATGGATTTTTTGCATCACCGTATTTCATTCCCATTTCTGCTTCCATTTTTTTCATACCATTCCACACTTCTTCATCAAGCGATTTGGGTAATTTACAATTGTTTTCGTAATATGCTGTACAACATTCAGTGCTAACAGTAAAACCAGCAGGAACCGGTAAACCTAAATTAACCATTTCTGCGAGGTTTGCACCTTTTCCGCCCAACAGGTTTTTCATGTTGGCTTGTCCTTCAGCCTTTTTTCCGCCAAAATAATAAACGTATTTTGCATTGTTTGTTTTTGCCATTTTTTTTAGTCCTCCAAAGTTTGATTTTGAAAATATATTATTATTGAATTTATAATGTAATAAGTGGCAAATTTAGCAATAAAATTTGTCGCCACAAACATCAATTGTAGTATTTTTTTGATTTTATTTACAGAAAAAAAAGTGGATGTATAAAAGTATACATTGAGATTTGAAAACTCAAATTCTAATACTCTGAATTGTGGAGCAAAGTAACTGATCCGATACGTTTTTGTGCAAGACCTGCTTTATCATGATAAATGATTACCCATGAGAATACAGCATCGGATGTTATATCTTTCCCTTTAACTTTTCCATCCCATCCTTCAGTAACATTGGTTGTTTCAAAAACCATTTCGCCCCAACGGTCAAAAACCATGAATTTATATTGTTTGGGATCAATATCATTTCCAACAGGCATAAAATATTCATTTAAGCCATTATCGTCAGGAGTAAATGCATTTGGAACATAGAGTGTAAAAATCTCTTTCACATACACGTCATCATAAGCAGTATCCAAACAGCCATGATTTGATTGAACCACAAGCATAACAGTAAATGTATCCACATTGAAAAACTGGTGAACAGGTTCAAAAAGATCAGATGTAGTGCCATCGCCAAAATGCCAGTTGCTGCTGTATGCATTCATTGAAAGGTTATCAAAGAAAATCACAGGATCCATAATTGAAACATGAGAAGGACTTTCGGTAAACATTGCTACCGGCTTAGGATAGGCAACAATAAAATCAGGAATGGCAAGTGTATTTTTGCATCCATATTCTGATGTTACAGTTAATGACACATCGTAGCTTCCATTGGTACCATAAGTTGTAATCGGGTTTGGATTGGAAATACAGGAGCTTCCATTGCCAAAATCCCAAGTGTATGCAATATTATTTCCAGGTGAAAGATTGGTAAAATGAACAGTAAGGGGAACACACCCTTCTGTTGGACTTGCACCAAAATTCACAGTTGGCAAAGGCATAACCGTTATAGTGATAGTTTGGGAATAACTCAGAAAATGACAGGTGTCCCATACTGTTGCGGTGTAAGTGGTTGTTTGATTTGGCTGAACAGTTAGTGGAGCGATACCATATTGTCCGTTATCAAGATAAATGATAAGAGGTGGAGGACCGCCACCGGTAATGTTTGCAAAAATTTTGGTTGAATCGCCAATGCAAATGGTATCATTATTTGTAAACAAAGTCATAGTTATTGGATTGGTTACATCAACATTTATTGTAGCATCAGGTCCAACACAACCATTTGCATCAATTGCATGAACCTGATAATTGGTTCCGGAAGTCGGTGAAACATTAATTGCAGAGCCAACAACTCCAGTATTCCATAAATAGGTATATGGAGGCGTTCCTCCCGAAGTTGAATCAACAGCAATTCCAATGGACTGTCCATAACAGATCTGGTAATTGTGAACATAAACGATTAGCTGATCGGGTTGCGCAACTGCTATAGTATCGTATGCTTTACATTTATTGACATCGGAAACTGTTACTATATAAATTCCTGATGTGAGTGAAGAAATATCCTGAGAAGTAGCGCCATTTGACCAAACATAAGTATAACCAGGTGTTCCACCCGAAACAGAAATATCAATTGAACCATTTGACGATCCAAAACAAAGTGCATTGATTACACTGATAACTTGAATACTGACTCCAGTTGCTGGCTCATGAATAATTATTGTATCCAAGGCTACGCAACCCACTTGATCAGTAACTGTTACTAAGTATGTACCAGCATATAAATTATTTACTATTGAGGTAGTTCCAACATTTGGCGACCATGTATATGTAAAACCAGGAGTTCCACCACTTGCAAAAATAGCAGCTTGGCCAGTATTTGCACCATTACAAAGTACATCAATAGAAGTATGATTTAGCACAATAGCAGGATTAGTACTGAATATTTTCGCTGAATCAATTAACATACATCCGTTTCCATCTGTAATTGTAACTATATACATTCCTGCACTAAGATTTGAAATTGTTGAAGTTGTTGCGCCATTGCTCCACTGATACAAATAAGGTGTAACACCGCCTGTAACAACAGCCTGAATTGAACCGGTAGTAGATCCAATACAAACAATATTCGTAACCAGAAGCGTGTCTTCTAATGGATGATTAACTGGAACAAGATATGTATCCGGAATAAATGTTGTATCCGGGAAATAACCATCAATCTGCCATGGCATCCAGAGCGGAGGACCGAACCATTGCAAACCTCCAAACTGCCCCAAATAAATAGTGTCAACATACAGCAAGAAATTTCCTGAAATAATTGGATTAGAAGGTGTTCCTACACTGTATGCAAATTCAAATATTTTTATGTAAAATTGTGAATCAATAATGTCCTTAACATTATTTGTTAGCCACGGATCAATGGTGTGTGTGATGGTAACTGGAATTGAATCATAATCTGTGCATGGATAGTGAAGCCTCACATCATAATCAGAGCCAAATTTGATACTGTCTGCTGTTCCACTTTCAATAACAATGCCCATGGTATCAAGAACTTCATAATCAAGCGAAACAGGAAATTCAAAAACATTCCAAACATTTGGATAGTGATCAGGTGGAATCGGAATTCCAAAGAATGAATATTCTTTATTATCGCAGAAGGAAACCGTTTGATGCATTGTAATGTCAAACCACAATTCAGCATCAATAAGATCCCAACTTAAATCAGCAGTAAAATCCTCACCCGAAAATGGATCGGTAAATATATAAATGCTTGTATCGCCTTCCTCCCACTCCATGGCCTGACTCACGGCCTCCAATCCGTTAAGTGATGGAATATTCGAAAGATAATGACACATTACCTGAACGAATTTCACCAGATCAAGGTTAATATTAAGATAATGGTCGCTGCCATGAGCATACAATCGCTGTTCATTTTCAATCCACTTGGTATAATTTGTAATTGATGGAATTGAAATACTTCCTGTAATTCCTATCAACTGATAGAAAATTGCAGGAAACTGCAAAGGCCAGCCAAGAGAATCATGCAAAAAATACACAGAATCAATTACTGTGTTTCCTGTGAAAGGATCGGTATGATAAGCAACCCAAGGAATAACATATTCTGCATGCGGCACATCAATTAAAAATATATCGAAAGTGTCTAGATTAATATTTATTGGAGGAATCACATGCATTGTGTCCCAGGTAATATTTAAGGGATCAATGGGATTTGAATAAATTAAATCGATATTTGCCTGTACATCCATGTTAACGTAAAGCCAAATTTTTCCAGCATCAGGAAAATCAGTATATAACTCCCATTTATCTGGATCGGCAGGATGTACCGTATTGTCGTGCTCCCGATATTCGGAAGGAATGGTAACCCAATCGCCATTTGAAAAAGATGCAGCAGGCGGAAAATCCATTTTAATTTTTGTAGGATAATTGACATACGCAGCTCCTCCATCCCATCCTGACATTTCAAAAATCATCTGCATATCAACAAAGGCACCATAATCAAGTATTACACCCACAGAATCGTCGAGTGGCCAGGGTAAATTGTAAACATAGGAATAGGTATTTCCGTAAGGTCCAATGGTAAAATCAACCAATGTATCAATTCTGTTTATTGACCATGCTGATGACCCAGAGCCCCAAATTCCAACTGTATCCGAATGCCAAGGAATATCATGAATTACGCTATTTTGCGCAAACAAAGGCTGTTGGAGAATAAAAAGAAACCCGAAAAATAAAATTCGTAAACTTTTTATCATGCGATTTCTTTAACTTAAACGAGGATATTTTACAAAATTTAGGCTAAAATAATTATTTTTTTTAAACAATATTAAATCTTTATTAAAAAAACAACTATTTTATTTAAGGACGAAGTATAAGTATTATAGTTGCCTATTTGCTTTTAAAATACTCAGGATATTCTTTCTGCAAGTAATCAATTGTCATTGGTTTAAGAATAATTTTCATGGTTTTATCCATCAGGTATATCGAAGGTAAAGCCCATGTATTGTATAATTCTGAAATAGATTTCCTGCCTTCTTCCGTTAAAATAGCATTGTTCCAGTTTGCATTTTTGTGTTTTCTTAAAAACGTTTTCCATCCCGTTTGTGTTGAATCGGTGCACACTGCAAAAATTTCAAAACCTTTTAATTTATTTGTGGGGTACATGTCTTCTAGTTTCGAAAACAATTCATCGGCATGATGATCCTTGGCAGAATAAAAGAAAACCAGGAGCGGTTCTTTATTAATCTGCGACAATTTCACAATGGTTCCAACCGTGTCAATAGCATTAAAATCAGACGCAGTTTTGCCTGGTAAAACATTTTTAATCACGGAAACCTTTTTTGAAATCTCCGAATATCTGACTTCACTAACAGCTGCTTTATTTGAAAAAAGTATTTCGTCAAACAGTTTAAGATATACTTCTTCAAGTTGTGATACTTCGTATAAATCAATTAGCATTGATAAAATGTAATTGTAAACATTTTTATCGGCCAAAGCCTTTTTAAGAATAAAAGTATTTGCATTATTAAAGCCGGTAACATTCCTGGGTTGCGCAAGTTTCTCCACATAATATTTTACTGACCTGTAAAGCAATTCTGTATTAAGCATGGCGGAATCGGAAAAGTCAATATTGTCGAAAAAGTGAAGCATTAAAAATTCCACATCATTATCAAAGCGAATGGTATCAGGATTTTCAATTGTGTATAGATTTACATTCGGGACAAGCATAGCTTTAATAATCTTAGAACTGAACTTATCTGGATCGGCAGCAATTAATTCTTTTGCATAATTATTAATATCCAAAGTGATGCAGCCCTTGATAAATGCAAGCCGCTCTTCGGCCATGGTATTGGTTTTCTTACCTGAATATTTTGTTTTAAAATTGGACGTAATCTGATTTAGCTTGGCTAGATTTTTATTTTTATACTGAATGTATTTATAATATCTGATATTTTCGTCGCCCTTAATTACTTTAAAGCTGTCGATAATTGCTTTTGAGCTTGTTTCCAAAACAATTTCCTGATCGCTGCCACCAAGGATATCAATAAAAGCGCTATCTGTTAAACCAATTCTGTACATGCCTTTAACTAAGTTTCCCTGAAGTTGAAAAGTAACGGTATTTCCCTGAAAAGGTTTATACCCAAATATCTGTTGTTTGGCTCCGTTTAAAGCCGAAAAATATGCTGTTTTCAGCGGATTATTGGTAACAACGAGTGTAATTTTTGTTTGTGAAAAACAAAAACAAGAACTAAAAAAAAGGATAAAAAGAACTAACAGTGTTTTTTTCATTTTCTCAAAAATAAGAAGTCAATATAAAAAGAAGATAGCCTGAATCCCAAATTATTTTTGGAATCAGGCTATCAAAACTATAAATTATTTTCGGAAATAAAATTATTTAATTTCTGTAATTTTTACATCCTTGGGAACTTCAAATTTTTCTGCAGGAATTGTTGCATTTTCTTCAAGTTTTTTTGCAATAAGTTTCACTGCAATTCCACTCATATCCATTTCTGATTTTAAAGGAATACCATTCCAAACAGTATATGTGCCTTTCATTTTTAGGGTAGGATCATCCATTGAATATTTATCACAAGTTTTGCCAAGGAACGTTTCAGTTCCTAGCTTTGTAATGTGCATCTGTTTCATAGCTTCTGCTGTCATTCCATTGAAATCAATGTCTTTATTCTTTTGAGTTTGTGGATTAGCTTTCATTTTCGTACCCGTTTTGTTTGTAAGATCGAATGAATACATAAAGCCATCTTTAGAAAGTGACACATTATGAATTTTAACTTTTCCAGCCATACCCATATCCATTTCGCTTGATGTTTCAGTACATTCTTTACTGCCATAATCATCAAAATAAATGGAAACATCCTGTTTCATACCCATAGTTTCTGAAGTATAGGTGATAATACCTGATTTAATCTGATATTTTCCTTTTACTTCTGTCTTTTTAACCGAATCGGTTTTTGTGGAATCGGAATCCGTTCCATCGTTCTTTTTTGAATTGCCTGAACAAGCTGCTAGCAATGAAACCATTCCAAGAACTACAAGTGCGCTCAATAATTGTTTTTTCATGTTTTATAATTTTTACTATTGATTTATAATATGATTATTACAATTTAATAAATTCAACTCTTCTGTTTTTCGCTTTACCTTCGGATGTTGTGTTGGGTGCAATTGGTTCAGATTCACCTTTGCCATCGGTTTCGAGGCGTGAATTATCAATTCCAAATTCTTTATTCAATGATGCTTTTACAGCAATAGCACGTTTTTTAGAAAGTTCTAGATTTGTTGCATCATCGCCATCGCTATCAGTAAAGCCAACAATTTTAATTTTTACTGTAGGATTTTCGGTTAAAACTGCTGCAATTTCTTTTAAAGAACCATAGGATTCGCCCTTTACAACATCTTTTCCACTATCGAAATATATCCCATAACTAATAATTTTCCCATCAGTAAGCAATTTATTACGCATATCAGGAGCACCAACAGCAACTCTAATATTGCTAATTAAAGGCATTCCATCCTCAAATCTTAATTTATTAAATTTCACATCAGTATCAACTGCTTTAGGCAAATCAAATAATTTAATCTCATCTTGATAAACACGTACGCGGGTTTTTTGAACCCATACTGAAATATGATATTTCTGGTCAGGCTTTTGTGTGACACTTTCCTTCATTCCACTAATAGGGCCTCTATCATCAGAAAAGTAAGAATTAAAATAGGTATTATAACTAAACTGGACAAAAAAACCAGCTTTCCCAGGTGCTGAACCATAATCGTACTCATTTAATTTTTCGCTGCTAATGATGCCAAAATAAAAAGCAGCAGATCCATCGTCGTTCTTTTGTGGAATAACATCAAATTCAACAGTGTAGTTTTCTGGCAGATTTAATGGCGGATCGCTGAAAATACATGTATTGGTGCTGGTAAGTTTAAGCCATTTCCCTGCAAACAGATTTGTTGTGGTTGCCTCCGCTGAACCATTGGTATTCCATGCCGAAGGAAAATCGCCAATAGCTGTGTTTGAGAAATCATCATAAAAAAGGACATCGCTTCCGGGAATAAAATCATACTTTGAATAATAACTCAGTTTTGGATCGTCAGTTCCCTTAGTATCGCCTGTTTTAGTATCTGCAGATTCAGTAGTTTCTTTTGTTTCGGAATCTGATTTGTCTGTTTTTTTATCCGATTTATCTTTTTTCTTGAAAACACCTTCCACTTTATCAAGGCCTTTATCAATACCGTTGTCAACTTTATTGTCAACACGATTGGTCGTTTTGTCTTTAACTTTATCCAGCGGATTTATTTGCGCATTTCCTATAAATGAGCAAAAAAGGAAAACTGCAATCAGCAGTATTAACTTAGAAATAATTATTTTTTTCATGTTTAAGATTATTTATGTTTCAAAATTAATATTTTTCTTTCAATCATTTTAATTATAGTACAAATTAACAAAATAATCCAATATAAATAAACATAATATTATTAAATGACCCTTGAGTTTGAGAATTTGCGGTGTATTATTTAGAAAAAAGATTAAGCCTTTTCAAATCTTTTGAAAATTCAGGTTTAATATTACAATTTTCTGTTTCGCAATCGCAAAGAATTCAATACAACAAAAACATCAGAAAATGCCATAGCCGCAGCAGCAACCATAGGGTTCAGGAAACCGGCAGCAGCAATAGGAATGGCAATAATGTTGTAAAAAAATGCCCAGAACAAATTCTGCTTAATGGTAATTAAAGTGATTTTGCTTATTCCATGGGCTTTTCGCAATAAATCGAGTTTGCCATTTAATAAAATAACTTGTGCACTTTGAATTGCTATTTGAGTGGCATTGCTTAGCGAAATCCCAATTGTAGCAGCCGAAAGCGCAGGTGCATCGTTTATTCCATCGCCAACCATTGCAGTGGAATATTTACTTGTCTCTGATTTCAGATAATCAAGTTTTTGGGCAGGCGTTTGCCTGTAAAAATATTCTGAAATACCCATTTCGGAAGCAACTTGAGCTGTTTTGGCTTTACTGTCGCCACTTAAAAGTATGGGTGTTATTTTATTGTTTTTGAGATAATCCATCAAAGGTTTCGCATCAGGTTTTACTTCATCACGCAAGTCGATAGTAGCAATAAGTATATTGTTTCTTACCAGATAAATGGTGTGCGAATCGTCTTTGGTAAGTGCAGCTGCAATTTTATATGAACCGGCTTTATACGTATTTCCTGACTTATCCGAAGCCACCATCCCCTCGCCTTTCACTTCTTCTATATGTTCAAATTCAATAGAATTATCGGGTGATATTTCTTTTAACAATGATTTTGCAATGGGATGCGATGAATATTTTTCAATATTATACACTATTTTCAGTGCCTCGGTTTCTGAAACTCCAATAACATTTATTTTTTGCAATTTAAAATCACCGGTAGTCAGCGTTCCTGTTTTATCAAAAATTACTTTTTGCAAACCTGCCATGGTTTCGAGTGTTCGTGCACCTTTTACCAGAATTCCGCTTCGCGCAAGCCTTCCAACGCCAACTATTACGGCTGTAGGAATAGCAAGACCCAAAGCACATGGACAAGAAATTACCAGAACAGCAATACTTCGCAACAAAGCATGCTGAAAGTCAACACCAACAAGCCAAAGCGAAACAGCAAATGTAATCAGAGCAATTCCAACAACAACAGGAACAAATATCGCTGCAATTTTATCGGCCAAATTCTGCAGTTCGGGTTTATCATTTTGTGCTTTTTTTACCATTTCAATAATTTGCGAAAGCACTGTGTTATGTCCAATTACCGTGGCTTTCATGCGCAAAGTCCCTGAAAGCAAAATAGTGCCCCCTATTAATGCACTCCCGGTTTCTTTAAAAACAGGAAAACTTTCGCCCGAAATCATTGCTTCATTTACTTCAGCATTTCCTTGCGTAACCTCGCCATCCACCGGAACATTATCTCCAGTATTTACAATAAGAATATCTCCTGGATTTATTTGCGTAGATTCAATTTCCTCAGTGCTTTCAATGCCTTCGACTATTTTAACACGTCGGGCTGTAGTTTTTTGAAGTTTTATCAAAAGGTCAATTGCCGTTGTGGTGCGGCTTACCGAACGATGTTCGAGAAGATTTCCCAGCAATATTAATGTAATAATTCCAGCCGCGGTTTCGTAGAACTGAAACTCATGTCCCAAATTATTCAGTGTTCCATAAAGACTATAAAAAAATGCTGCTGATGCACCAATAATAATAAGTACATCCATATTTGGAACTCCGCTTTTCAGCGAGCCATAAGCACTCCGACCAAAATGAATAAACCCTACAGTAAACACGGGAATGGCAATGCATAGCTGAAACCATGGATTGTGAAATATTTCAAAAGGCAGAAACATCGCGGAAAGCAAAGGAATTGTAAAAATCAGAGAAAAAATAAATTTGAATTCGAGGGAAGTATAAAACTTCGCCTTTTTCTGCTCTTCTTTTTCCTCAAGAACTGAATAACCAAGCTTTCGTATTTTTTCCTTCGCAAACTCAACCCTGTCGGCAGATTCGCTTTTAAAGACAACTTCTTTAGTCGCAAAACTGACTTCCACTTCGCTGAAACCTTCCTTTTCGAGCCTTTTTTTGATTCCAAGCGCACAGTTGTTGCAATCCATGCCCTCAACTTTCAGTTCAATTTTCTTTATTTCCATTTCTTTTTAATCTAATACAAATATACAAAAAAAATACTTATTCGGAACAATTCTAAATAGTTTAATTATGAATACAAGGTAATCACAATTCTTCTGCAACCTCCATTGTTTCTGAATTCGCACAAATATATACCTTGCCATGTTCCTAAATTCAATTTTTTATTACTAACCGGAATCGTAAGCGACTGGCCAATTACGGCGCTTTTGATATGTGCAGGCATGTCGTCGGCACCTTCGGAATCGTGCACAAAGTAAGGCGTTGCATCAGGAACCAGTTTATTGAAAAAAGTTTCAAAATCAGAACGAACAGTAGAATCAAAATTTTCATTCAGTGTTATTGCAGCAGAAGTATGTTTGATGAAAATATTTAGCATTCCCATTTCCGGAAGATTTTGAATATTTTTTAAAATCAATTCGGTAATCAGGTGGAATCCGCGTTTAAAAGCGGGCAAAGTAATTTCAAATTGTTGTATCATTGTATTACAAAATTAAAACACAAAAGTATGAAAATGCCAGTATTTTTTGTTGGA
>JBBQSF010000059.1:0-17937 GCA_038214085.1 Bacteroidales bacterium
AACGACGGTAAGATTGTATTTAATTCTGTGGATAAAAACGTCCGTATTGAACTAAAGGCAATGGATGAAATTCTTACCGATGGCAAACTTATTCTGCATCGAGGAATTTACAATAGAATTGTAAAAGAGTTTTCAAAAAAACCATTGTCGTTTGAGTTGCATACTTATGTTGATGCACCTGCTGGATCAGGCCTTGGAACTTCTTCAACACTTGTGGTAGCAATTCTTGGCGCTTTTACCGAATGGTTGCAATTGCCTTTGGGCGAATATGATATTGCGCACCTGGCCTATGAAATTGAACGTAACGACCTTAATATGGCAGGAGGGAAGCAAGATCAGTATGCTGCGACTTTTGGCGGAGTTAATTTTATGGAGTTTCTTTCGGACAAGGTAATTGTAAATCCTTTACGGATCAAGGATAAATATTTGCACGAACTGGCAAATAATTTAGTACTATACAATACTAAAACCAGCAGGCTTTCATCACAGATTATAGAAAAGCAACAGGTAAATGTAAGAGCCAAAAATCCCAAATCACTCGAAGCAATGCATAAGCTTAAAGAACAGGCAGTCATGATGAAGGAAGCGCTGTTAACTGGTAAACTTAATGATATTGGAGAAATATTAAATTTTGGTTGGCAGTTTAAAAAGCAAATGGCTGAAGGGATTACCAATCCAATGATTGACGAAATATATGACTTGGCAATTAAAAATGGTTCTACAGGAGGAAAAATTTCCGGAGCAGGTGGCGGTGGATTTATTTTCTTTTATTGCCCTGGGAATACAAGATTTAAAGTGATAAGTGCTTTGGAAAAATTTGGCGGAGCTGCATTGAATTATGAATTTACAAGTTCCGGACTCACTACATGGACAGGAATTTAGCTTAGTTCCCTAATCAAATATTCTTTTAGTTTTTCGCTCTTGATATGCATTTTGAGTACTGCTCCATCGGCAATGGAAATTTCACCCCGCTGTTCGGAAACCACAATGGCTATTGCATCAGATTCCTCTGTAACTCCAACTGCTGCTCTGTGACGTAAGCCAACATTTTCAGGAAGATTTGATCGCTCAGATACAGGAAGCACACAACGCGCCGCTTTAATTCTGTTTCCGCTGATTATAAGAGCACCATCATGTAGTGGGCTGTTTTTGTAAAAGACACTTTCAATCAATTGCTTCGAAATTATTGAATTTATCAGCTCTCCAGTAAGAACATAAGAATGCAATTCGTTTTTTCTTGTAACAATGATCAATGCTCCGGTTTTGCTTTTTGCCATACTATCGCAAGCATTTACAATGGCATCAATATCCTGTGTTTCAAATTTATCTGTTTGCCACCTGAAAGAGAAAAAACTTTTTCCTGTTCTTTTTAAAAATCCCTGAGAACCCAGAAGGAGAAGGAACTGCCTTATTTCCTGCTGAAATACTATGATAAGGGCAATTACGCCAACACTTATAAATTGACCGAGAATTTCGCTCAAAAGTTCCATCTCAAATGCTTTAACCAGCATCCAAATCAGGTAAATGGCAATTATTCCCAAAAAAATACTTATTGCTCCTGTCCCTTTTATAAGACTGTACAACTGAAACAGCAAAAATGCCACAAGCAGGATATCAATAAAATCAATCCATCGGAGGGTTATAAAACCGGTAATAAATAGTAAATTCATCAGGATTCAAAAATAGTGAAAAGGCAGATACAATTTTGGTTTTAAGAAATTTTATTTAATTCGGTAACAATTTTAACAGCTTCCACAGCTTCTTTAACATCATGAACCCTCAGTATATTGGCTCCTTTCATTAATGCAATGGTATTTAAAACAGTGGTGCCATTCAATGCATTTTCAGGTTTTGTGTTCAGCACTTTGTTGACCATTGATTTTCGCGAAAATCCTGTTAGTATTGGTAATTCGAAAAAAGAAAATTTATCGAGGTGTTGCAATAAAGTATAGTTATGTTCTACTGTTTTTCCGAAACCAAAACCGGGATCAATAATGATATCGCATACTCCAGCTTCTCTTAGCTTTGAAACCCGTTCCGAAAAATAAAACATCACTTCGTTAAAAACATTCAAATATTGTGGATTCTGCTGCATGTTTTCGGGGCTGCCTTTCATGTGCATTAAAATATAAGGAACATTTAATTCAGCAACAGTTGTGAACATTTTTTCGTCAAAAATTCCTCCGGAAATATCGTTAATGATGTCGGCACCCGAATTTACTGCATTTCTGGCTATTTTAGAACGGAATGTATCAGCAGAAATAATGGAACTGTGAAAATGTTTTCTGATTAATTCTATTATCGGTATCAACTTTTCTGATTCTTCACTTTCTGTAACACCTACTGATCCCGGTTTTGTAGAAACCGCACCTATATCGATAATGTCGGCTCCTTCCGAAATCATTTTTTCAACCTGCTCAAGTATTTTTGAGACCGACTGAAATTTTCCGCCATCAAAAAAGGAATCGGGAGTAACATTCAGTATCCCCATTACCAAAGGTTTATCAAATGTTAATAACTTACCTTTGATATTTATCGGTTTAATTTGTGAAAATAATGTATTTTTATGCAGCGAATTCATGCCTTGTAATGAATTTACAAAAATTATTAAAGTGCTAAATTAATAAAATAAAAATGAATCGAACTTCGGAACAATACGATGATGTGGTTAAAATTTGTAAAGATATTTTTATAAAAAAAATGCAGGATTACGGCAGTGCTTGGAGGATTTTAAGAACTTCTTCGGTAACCGACCAAATATTTATCAAAGCACAACGAATCAGAAGCATTGAAGAAAAAGGAACGCAGAAAATAGAAGAAGGAATTCGTTCTGAGTATATAGGCATCATCAATTATTCAATCATCGGGCTGATTCAACTGGAACTCGGAATCGCATCTGATGCCGACAGTCTGAAGGTGCAGCATGCTTCAGGACTTTTTGAGAAATACAGTGCAAATGCAAAAGCATTGATGGAAAACAAAAATCACGATTACGGCGAAGCATGGCGCGATATGCGTTTGAGCTCTCTTACGGATATAATTTTGATGAAACTCTTTCGCACCAAACAAATTGAGGACAACGACGGTAAAACATTTATTTCGGAAGGAATTGATGCAAATTATTACGACATGATTAATTACGCAGTTTTTGCGATGATAAAACTTATGGAAAATGAAGTTTAATTTAATCTATTGCTTTCAAACAACAAAATTATTAAGAAATTCAGAATATTATGAGAATACTCAGAATCATCAGCAGAACACTTGTCGGATTGACATTTGTTTTTTCAGGATTTGTAAAAGCCGTTGATCCGCTAGGCAGCACCTACAAATTTCAGGAATACTTTGAAGTTTACGGCATGGAATGGTTTCACAATTTTGCATTGCCAATGGCAATTATTTTATGTGCTGTAGAATTTACTCTGGGTGTAATGCTTGTTTTTGGAGTGAAACCAAAGCTTTCAGCATGGCTTACTTTGATCATGATGAGTTTTTTTACAGTACTTACGCTGCTTTCAGCAATTAATAATCCGGTTTCCGATTGCGGATGCTTCGGTGATGCTGTTAAACTTACCAATTGGGAAACATTTTACAAAAATGTTGTTTTAATGGTTTTTGTGCTTTTCCTTGTTCTTACACTTAAAAAATCAAAACCTGCTTTCGGCATTCGCGGAACATATTATACAATTGTGATGGGGGCGGGGTTTATTGTATTTATTTCTGTCTGGGGGCTCCGTCATTTGCCGGTTATTGATTTTCTTCCCTGGAAAAAAGGTGTGAAAATTTCGGAGCAAGTGCTTGCAACACCAGAAGTTGCCGATGTGTTTTTGGTTTATAAAAATAAGAAAACTGGTGCTACTGTTGAATATACTTCAAAAACTTTGCCCTGGCAGGATTCTGTTTTAATGTCGAATCTTGAATTTGTTGAACAAAAAAAGAAAGTCATTACACCATTTAAAGAAGCACCAATTCATGATTTTATTATAAGCGATTCGGATGGAAACATAATCACTGATCAGGTTATAGGATATCAGGGCGCTCAATTTCTTTTAGTAGCCTACGATTTGAGTAAAGCAGATAAAGGTGGATTTTTAAAAATTAATGCATTTTCTGCTGCAGCTGAAAAGGACAGCATTCCATTTGTTGCACTTACGGGCTCAATACCCGAAACCGTTGATGATTTTAGGCACGATATTCAGGCCATGTATCCATTTTATACTGTTGATGAAACTGCATTAAAAGCTGTGGTAAGAGCCAGCCCAGGACTCGTGTTGCTGAATAATGGAGTTGTGATAATGAAATGGCATTACAACGATTTTCCTGAATACAGCACTGTTAAAGAAAAATACTTGAAATAAATTTACAGTGTATCGTTTTATTCTAAAAAGATTTTTTTACGGATTGTTAGTATTGCTGGGAGTTATCACGGTAGTATTTGTTCTTTTTAATATTTTGCCTGGCGATCCTGCACGTATGATGCTGGGGCAACGTGCCGATATCACTTCGGTTGATGCAATTAATAAAGACTTGGGAAGAGACAAATCAATAGGAATTCAATACCTGAATTATTTGAACGATCTTTCACCACTTTCAGTATTTAATACCGCGGATAAAGAATCCTCTAACTATTACGATACCAGCAAATACCAGAGTGCCGCCCTTCTTTTTAACCTTTCGGAGAACAATGCTCTTGTGCTAAAAACACCTTATTTGCGACGTTCTTATCAGTCGAAGAGAAATGTAAGCGAGATTCTGGCTGAAGCGTTCCCTAATACTGCAATTCTTGCTTTTGCTGCAATACTTTTTGCAATGGTTGTAGGAGTTGTGATCGGTGTCTTTAGCGCAATAAAAAAAGATACTATTTACGATAAAAGTGCACTGGTTTTATCCGTACTAGGGATGTCGTTGCCTTCCTTTTTTGCGGCAATTCTGATAGCATGGGTGTTTGCTTTTGTACTTGGAAACTTAACAGGATTGAATATGTACGGCAGTTTATATACTGTTGATGATTTTGGAGAAGGAGAGTTTTTATCCCTGAAAAACTTGATACTTCCGGCTCTGACTCTTGGAATTCGACCTTTGGCTATTGTGGTTGAACTGACACGTAATTCACTGTTGGATGTGTTATCGCAGGATTATATTCGCACAGCAAGGGCGAAAGGTTTAAGCAACTACAATGTAATTGCTAAGCATGCGTTGAAAAATGCAATGAATCCAGTATTTACTGCTATATCAGGCTGGCTGGCTTCCTTGCTCGCGGGTGCTGTTTTTGTTGAGTATGTTTTCGACTGGAAAGGAATAGGCGTCGTTATCGTTGAAGCCCTAGAAAAGTATGATTTTCCTGTATTGATGGGTGCCGTAATGTTTATTTCCGTAATTTTAGTTTTTATTAATATCTTTATGGATATTTTATATGGATGGCTCGATCCCAAAGTCAGGCTTTCATAACTTGGATTTATAATTAATTCTAAATTTTAAAAATATGAGAAAGAAAATTGTTGCTGGAAACTGGAAAATGAATAAAACCTTCGAAGAAGCTATCGATTTGGTTAGTGACATTATGGTCGAATTTCGCAGTGGAAAATTACCCGAAGGTATTCATGTGATTTTTGCTCCGCCGTTCCCATATTTAAAAAGTGTATCTGTTTTAATTGATCTTCCGAAAGTTTTTGTTGCTGCGCAGAATTGCCATTATAAGGAAAGTGGTGCTTTTACAGGTGAAATATCTGCTGATATGATTCGCTCGTGTGGAGCTCAATATGCAATTATTGGTCATTCCGAACGCAGATTGTATTTTAATGAAACTGATGAATTGCTTGCGCAGAAAGTAAATGCGACTCTTAAGGCTGAAATTGTTCCAATTTTTTGCTGTGGAGAAGTTAAGGAAGAACGTGAGAAAGGAATTCAAAACCAAGTGGTTTCTTCGCAGATAGCAAATGCATTATTCCATTTATCAGTAGAAGAAATTCAAAATGTCATTATTGCGTATGAACCAGTTTGGGCAATAGGAACCGGACTTACTGCAACAGCTGAGCAAGCTCAGGAAATGCACGCCTTTATTCGGGGGCTCTTTAGCAAACATTATGGAAATGAAACTGCAGAAAATATAAGTATTTTGTATGGTGGAAGTTGCAATGCACAAAATGCCCGCGAACTTTTTGCCAACCCCGATGTTGATGGTGGTTTAATCGGTGGAGCTTCGCTTAAAGTCGCAGATTTTGTTTCAATTGTTAATTCTTTTTAATAATTATTAACAATTCAGAATACTACAGAATCGCGAAATACGTTTACATTTATTGGTTTATTCTGATTAATATATTACAATGAATTATTATCAATACTCATTTACATTTAGTGACAGTTCTCAGTCAGAGATACTTGTTGCAATGCTTGCTGATAAGGGATTTGAGAGTTTTGTTGAGAATGAAAAAGGCTTAGATGCATACATTTCTGAAACAGAACATGCTAAGCTTTCACTCGGATTTGTTGAAGAAATAACTGCATTTGTTTCTTGTAAAGTAAAATCAGAATTGATAATAGAGCGCAACTGGAATCAGGAATGGGAGAATGATTATCCAATGGTTGTTATTGATGATATATGTTCTGTAAGAGCGCCATTTCACAAGGCTTTGCCGAATGTCAAATATGATATTGTTATTGAGCCGAAAATGTCTTTTGGAACTGCTCATCACGAAACCACATATCAAATGATTCAATACCTTATGGAATCAGATGTTAAGGGCAAAGCGGTATTGGATATGGGCTGCGGAACTGGTGTTCTGGCTGTTTTGGCTGCAAAAATGACTGCCGAATCAGTTGTTGCTGTGGATAATGATGAATGGGCGTTCAGGAATTGTTCCGAAAATGTATTGCTAAATAATACTCCAGAAATAAGTGTTTTTTTAGGCGACTCCAGCCTTCCCGAACTGGGAATTTATGACATTATCATTGCAAATATCAACAGGAACATTCTGCTTAAGGATATTCCTGTTTATTCGAAACATATTTATTCGGGTGGCAAACTGTTCCTAAGCGGTTTTTACACCGAAGATCTTTCTATGATTACAAATAAGGCAATAGAGTGTGGCTTTGCTTTCGACGGAAATAAAACCCGTAATAATTGGGTTGCAGCTCGATATACAAAGGTTTAATCTTAAAATGGAGATTATATGAAAAAAGTATTGTTTTTGTTTTTTTTACTGTTGTTTTCTACTGGAAATATTTTTGCTCAGCAACAAATTAAAAAATTTACGGCCGAATCAACAACATTTCTTGAAGAGATAAAACAATTTTTTTCAGATATAGATAATCCCGATCAAAAAAAGGAAGCCAAAACTTTTATCGAAACATTTACTATTGCATGGAATACGGGAAAATTTTCCGAAACTCAAAAACAACAAATTTATATTACAAGCAATCAGATGCTGAAGAAAAAAATGAAACCAATTCCTCATTTTAAAAATTATCTCTCAGCCATTATAAGTTTTAATACTTCTGGTCAACCCGAAAAAAGTTACAAAGCATGGGAATCAAGTCTTGATAAACTGATAAATAAATCAACAAGTTCCCAGTTTATCAATTATCTTGAAGTCAGCGATAATCTTTTTTCTAAGAATGTTCTCTACGAATCAAGTACTACTAAATGGGCTTCGGACAATAATAATTATACTTTTGAATTCGACACTATTCCCAAAATCATGTTCTCTTCGTTAACGCTTACTTGTTATGCTAACAACGATAGTGCATGTATATTCAATACCAATGGAATTTACTATCCAACACTTTTTAAATGGCTCGGAAATGGTGGAAAAGTAACCTGGCAACGTGCTGGTTTTGGAGCGGATACAGTTTATGCTGAAATGAGCAGATATAATATTAATTTGAAATTTTCGAAGTTTTCTGCTGACAGCGTAAAGTTTTACAATACAAATTTCTTTACTAAACCATTGCTTGGATCTCTTGAAGAGAAAGTACGTGCCGATGTTACCGAAGAAAGTGCTTCGTATCCTCGTTTTATCTCTTACGACAAACGATTAAAAATTGCCGGTATTTTCCCCAATATTGATTACGATGGCGGTTTTTCAATGTATGGTTCAAAACTTATGGGGTCTGGAGATAAAGATCAGGATGCATATCTGATTTTTTATCGTGAAGGTAAAAAATTTGTGGTTACTGATGCAAAAACCTACATAATACGTAAGGACAGGATTTCTTCCGATCGTGCATCTGTTTCAATTTTCTGGGAAGAAGACTCCATTTATCATCCAGGACTTGTTATGAAGTACATCAACAGCAGCAAAGAACTTTCGATGATGCGTGACAATTCTGGAATTGCTGAAACCCCTTTTTTTGATTCCTTCCATAAAGTAGAAATGTATATTGAAGCAATGTATTGGAAAATGGATCAGCCTCTTATTGAAATGAAAATGATCAAAGGTGTTGGTACCGAAAGCGAGGCAACATTTGAATCCATGAACTTTTATTCCGCCCAGCGCTATTACAAACTTATGGGAATTGACGAGATTCATCCGCTATCTCGCTTAAAAAAATATGCTAACTCTATTAAATCCGATGAGGTAAATGTTGCCGACTATGCGAAATCTCTTAATATTTCTCAATCGCAGATACAGAGCCTTTTGTTGCAGATGGCAAGTATGGGTTTTGTTTCTTACGATATCGACGACAATAAAATTCTCATTAAAGATAAACTCTACAATTTTTTACTTTCAAAAGCTGGAAAAATGGATTACGATGTAATTCAGTTTAATTCTGTTATTTCAGGAAAAAGCAATGCATCTTTGAGCTTGCTGAATTTCGACTTGAAATTAAATGGTGTGAAAAGTGTGTTTTTAAGTGATTCCCAGAATGTTTATATTTATCCGAAAGACCAAGAACTGATTTTAAAAAAGAACAGAAATTTTACTTTTGATGGAAGAGTACATGCTGGATTGTTTGATTTTTACGGGAAACTTTACACTTTTGATTACACAAAGTTTAATATTGATATGCCCAATGTGGATTCACTTGGATTTTATGTTAAAAGTTTCAAACCAAATGAAAAGGGTGAGTATTCTTTTGTAAGGGTAAAAACTGTTGTTGAAGGAATTAAGGGAGACCTACAGATTGATGCTTCAAACAATAAATCAGGATTGGTGCCTTATGCTCAGTATCCGCTTTTTAATAGTATCAAGGATTCTTATGTTTATTACAACAAATCTTCAATTCAAAAAGGCGTTTATGTTAAAGATCGCTTTTATTTTCATGTTGATCCTTTCGAAATAGACAGTCTTGATGATTTTAGTACTGAAGGAATTGGCTTCGCAGGAAATTTTGTGTCGGCAGATATTTTTCCCGATTTTAATGAAGTACTGAAAGTACAACCAGATTATTCTCTTGGATTTATTCGCCTTACACCTGAATCAGGATATCCCGTTTATGGCGGAAAAGGAACCTATGATTCAATTATAAACTTAAGCAATCGTGGATTAAGAGGAAACGGTGATTTAAAATATCTGACTTCCACCTCAAAATCGAATGATTTTATTTTCTTTCCTGACTCCATGAATGCATATGTTCAGTTTTTTAAAATCGATGAAGTTAAAAATGGAGTGCAATATCCCACAGTTATTGCCGAAGATGTTTATGAGCACTGGATGCCATACAAAGATTTAATGCTAGTGAAAATGGTTGCAAAACCTATTGCAATGTACGAGAGTGAAGCCAAGCTTCATGGAACACTTGCTCTTTCGCCTACCAGTTTAACTGGAACCGGAAAAATGGATTTTAATGATGCGGAAATGGATGCCAAGCTGTTTAAATTCAAAAACCGTGTTTTTGATGCAGATACTTCCGATTTTAAACTTCGAAGTTATGACTTGTCGCAGCTTGCATTCACTACTTATAATTACAAAGGGCACATTGATTTTGATGCACGTAAAGGTGAGTTTAAATCAAATGGTGGCACTTCAAAAGTAGAATTTCCTATAAACCAGTATATCTGTTTTATGGATGAGTTCGATTGGTTTATGGATAAGGATGAAATTGATCTGGCAAATACTAAAAGCAATTCAAAAGAACTGGATAAATTATCTAACAAAGAACTTGCTGATCTCGACCTTTCTGGTTCGGAGTTTGTGTCAATACATCCTTCTCAGGATTCGCTCAGGTTCTTCTCCCCAAGAGCAAAATATAATTTGAAGGATAATATAATTTATGCTAAAGAAGTTAAAATTATTAAAGTAGCTGATGCCGCGATTTTTCCAGAAAAAGGTGATGTTACGATCCTGAAATATGCTGAAATGAAACCGCTGATCAATGCTCAGATTTTGGCCAATACCACCACAAAGTATCATACTATGTATAATGCGCTTGTAAACATATACTCCAGAAAAAACTTTGTAGCAAGTGCAAATTATGATTATGTGGATGAAAATGGTATTAAATTCCCGATTTATATGGGCAAAGTTACAGTAGATACTACTTTGCAGACATACGGTTCTGGAATTATTTCTGATACTGCAAAATTTGCTTTAAGCTCTTATTTCGATTTTGCAGGTGGCGTGAAATTACATGCCAGCAAGGAATTTTTGAACTTTACAGGAGCTTTTAAAATAAATCAGGATTGTGATTCTCTTGCCAATCGATGGATCAAATTTAAATCTGATATCGATCCTAAAGATATATACATCCCAATCAGCGACAGCATTAAAGATGCCAATAATCAGAAAGTTTTTGCTGCTATTGCTCTGGCTAACGATTCTAATGATGTTTACACTGCTTTTCTTTCTAAAAAAATAAAATCAACAGATCTTGAACTTATTTCATCTTCAGGATTTATTTATTTTGATAAAGTGAGCGATGAATACAGGATTTCGAGTAAAGAAAAAATAAAACAGCTCAATCAACCAGGCAATTATTTAAGCCTAACAAGAGGCAATTGCATTGCTTATGGTGAAGGAAAACTTTCAATAGCTCCTTTTACGGGTAGAATGAATGTTAGCACTTACGGAAATATTAAGCATTATATTATTCCTGATTCCGTTTCCTTAGACCTGGTAATGATGCTCGATTTTTTCTTTAATGATGATGTGCTTAAATCAATGAACGAAAACATTGCAAAGTACAATACGCTTACTGGTGTTGATTTATCCAAGAATACATTTACAAAAACAATTGCTGATGTTTTGGGTAAAAAGGAAGCTGATAAAGTGATTTCTGAAATATCGCTGAATGGAGCATTTAAGAAAATTCCAACCGAATTGCTCCACACATTCCTGTTGAGTGATATTAAAATGGAGTGGAATCCATTCACTAAATCATTCGTTTCAAATGGCCCTGTTGGTATTGTGTCCATTAACAAAAACCAAATAAATAAATATGTAAAAGGTTATATCGAAATCATCAAAAAGAGCAGGGTGGGCGATGAAATTAATATTTATCTGGAGTTTGATTCCAACGATTGGTATTACTTTAATTATAAAACCAATGTGCTTGTGTTCTTCTCATCCAGCACAGAATTAAACAATAAGGTGAAAGAAGCCAAGCAGGACGACCGTACATTGAAATCAGAGAAGGAACTTCCGCAGTTTATGTATCAGATTTCTACAGAAACCAAGAAAAAAGCATTTGTAAAAAGAATGGAAGACTAATTATCAACTTAAATTTTTGATTTTGACTAATTTTTATTTAATAACAAGCGGAATTGTAATATTGGCATATCTGATTGGATCAATTCCAACCGCAGTTTGGGTTGGCGAAATATTTTATGGAATTGATATACGGAAGTACGGCAGTGGAAATGCCGGTGCAACAAATACGATCAGAGTTCTGGGAGCCAAAGCTGGAGCACCAGTATTTATTATTGATGTGTTAAAAGGAGTTGCCGCAGTTCAGCTTGCATACACTATCAAAGAAATATATTTTGCAAGTCCTGAAACGTATGGCGCATTTAAATTTATTCTTTCAGTGGCAGTAATTCTTGGCCATGTGTTTCCTGTTTTTGCAAGATTTAAGGGAGGAAAGGGCGTTGCAACTTCATTGGGCGTTATTTTTGCTCTTGCATGGCAGCCCGCTCTTGTTTCTCTCGGAATTTTTATTCTTGTACTTTCTATTTGGCGTTATGTTTCTCTTGGCTCAATTTGCGCTGCACTCGCATTCCCTTTTGTTTCTTACTATGTTTTTGGTGTGAACGAGTGGGCGTATATAATTTTCTCCATAGTAATTGCTGTATTTGTTCCGCTTCTTCATAAAAAAAATATTAAAAGGCTTATTGATGGTAACGAATCAAAGTTCAGTTTTAAGAAAAAGGCAAGCTTTAATAAGTAACGTTTTTTACTCAAATCAGTATAAAATATATAGTGTTCAGATAATTGAGAATTGTTGAAAAAATATCTATTAATAATATTTATCCTTACTTTATCGCTTTTATCAAGAGCTCAGAATGATTTTACATCGCAGGATGAATTAAAAAAGAAAGCTCAGGAATATTTTAAAAGTGAAGATTATGTTTCTGCTATGCCTTTGTACTCGCAGCTTGTAAGTCTTTATTCCAAAGATCCATTGTATAATTATCGTTTTGGCGTTTGTGCTTTGTTTGCCGATAGACGTGACTTAGAAAAACCTTTGAAATACCTTTTATTTGCTGCATCTAAACCAGATGTTGACAATTCAGTTTATTATTATCTGGGATTAACTTACCACCAGAATTATATGTTTGCTGAAGCAATAAAGCAATTTGAAATATATAAATTAAAAGCTGCAAAAAGTTCAGAAAAACTTGATGTTGACAGGCAAATTGAAATTTGCGAAAATGCAAAATCAATGCTTTCAAGAATTAAAGATATTTATGTTCTTCAAAAAACTGAAGTGGCTCAAAAGGATGTTTTTCGATCGTATGATGTGGATAGGTTTGGCGGAAAAATTTTGGTTAAACCTGATATTTTTAAAACTGCATTGGATAAGAAAAAAGAAAAATTTAGCCTTGTTTTCTTTACAAATGGGAACAAGGAAGCATACTTTTCAAGCTATGGAAAGGACGGAAAAAATGGAAAGGATATTTTTAAAAGTTTAAAAAAAGATGATGGCTCATGGAGTAATCCTGTTAATCTCGGAAATTCGGTTAATACTAAGTACGACGAAGATTTCCCTTTTCTGTTAAGCGATGGTGTTACGCTGTATTTCAGTTCAAAAGGAAGGAACACCCTTGGAGGATATGATATTTTTACATCTACCATTAATGATAATGGCGTATGGAGTTTACCCGAAAATCTGAATTATCCTATTAATTCACCACTCGATGATATTCTTTTTGTCCCGGATTCGAGCGAGAGCTATGCCTATTTTTCTTCGAACCGATCAAGTATAGAGAATTTAATTACCGTTTACAAAGTTCGGATAGACAAGAGGATTGATGTTGCAGAAGCCATAGTTTTAGAAGTCAATGAAATTAAAGGTCAAACCGAAACACAGTACAATCAAACAATTGCATATCTCAAGGAAAAAGGCAATTTAGATATTAATGCAACCGAAAAAATGTTTGCTGATAATACTACTCAAACAAATAATATAATTACTGAAAATGATACAGAAGATGTTTCAGAGAATGATTTCGTAATACCTGAGAATATTACAAACCAAGATATAGTTAAAATGGCTGAAGTGCAAGCAAAAAAGGCTGTTGACGAATTAAAGGATCTGAAGAAACAAAAAGAAGCTGCCAAAACAATTTCACAAAAAAGAAAATCGCAATCAGAATCAAAATATACCGAGGCCCAATCAATTCAGGAAAGCGCAAAGCAATTGCTCGACCAAAATCAGAAACAAACTGAAATTGCAAAAGCAAATAAACTGAAATCAGAAGCGGAACAGCTTAATAAAGAATCAGAAATTGCATTACAGATTTCGGATCAGTTGGATACCAAAATCACTGTTAAGCAAAAAGATGCTGATGATGCTGTGGCATATTCAAAAGAAATTAAAAAAGCGATACAAGCCAATAACAGCGACTCTTCAATTGCGATTCTGAACAGAATGATTGATAATATGCAGAAAATTCCTGCAAATAATGAAGTGGTTTCTGTTGTGAATACTTCAAAGGAATTTGCAAAACAAAAAAATAACGAAGTCATTAAAATAAAAGAAGAAATTTCAGATATTCAATCAGAAGCAGATGCTTTAAAAATAGATGCTGAAACTTTCAGATCCAATGCTCAGCAAACAAAGAAGAAATCCGTAAAAGAAGAACTGATAAAGAAAGCAGAAGAATCTGAGGCAGAAGCCAAAACCAAACAGTCGGAAGCCGATGTCTTGCTCCAGAAATCTGAAAAAATCTTTGCACAAATTGATAGCGCAAATGCAGAATCTGAAATATTCTCAGATGTTACTGCAGATATTAAAACCGCAAAGAATTCTGCCAACATTTCCGGTTCTTCTGAAAATAATTTAACACAAAACAAAACTCAAGAAAATAATTCAACTTCAAATAACACAACTTCAAATAACATAACAACGAATGAAACAACAACAAATAATACAACATTAAACAATACATCAACAACAGATATCAAAACAAATAATTTAGCAAATAATAATTCAACTTCAAATAACACAACAGAAAATAACACAACAGAAAACAATGTAACAGCAAACAATATAATAGCGAATAATACAGTCGCCAATACTTCAAAAAGTGTTACTTCGGAAGATAAAAAACTTCAGCAGCAACTTGCTGCCCAAACCGAAATAATATCAAAAAATATTAGCGAAGAATCCAAAGAAATCAGAACACAGAGTGATGCATCATACAATTTGGCAAATGTATTGTATAAGCAAAGTGTTTCCCAGCAAAAACAAGCAGATAATTTAATAGCGGAGAGCAAAGAGGTTGCTGACGATGATGCCAAACAAGATTATTTGGTGAAAGCAGAAAAGCTAAAAGCTGAATCCCTTATTGCTGCTCAGAAAGCTTATACCGCATTCGATATTGCAAAAACACTTGATGAAGTTGCTTCAAATCGCGAAAATACGCTTGATATGGCAAGTGAAGTAAAGATTCAGATTACAGAAGCATTGAACAATAATCAGACTAGTAAAGCTGATTCTTTGGTTAAAGAGTTAAAAGTTGTTTATTCTGAAAAAATTACTTCATCCGAAAAAACAAGTCAGTATTATTCCGATGCAATGAATGCACTTGATGCTAAGGAATATGAATCAGAAAATGCTTCTGAAGCATATAAGCAATTTAAAACTGAAGTAGATGCTAATGTTGCAGAAGCGAAAAAACTCCGGCAAGATGCAAATAATTCATCAAAGCCTTCGGACCGAAAAGACCTGATGAAGCAGGCAGAAACTAAGGAAAGTATCGCTGTAGTCAAACAAAAGCAAGTCGATTCGGTACAAGTTGTTTCTGATGCTTTAAAAAAAGAAGTTGCATTTCTCAAAATCAAAGTAAACTATTCTACAACACTTGCGGAAGAAACAAAAAAGTACTTCTCTGAAAAAACTCCTGATAAAGTAGCAATTGAGGCCAGTATTAAGATCATTGAAAAGGAAACTTTATTTGCCCAGAATAATACTTCTAACGAAGATCAGGAAAATCAGATTGAAGAAAATAATGACAATATTGTTGAAAATAAAACTGTAATCGAAAATCAGGAAACTGCTATTGTTACAAATAATTCAAATATAAATTCTGAAAAACAAAACAATCAGAATGTGAACAACCAGATTGAAGAAAATAAGTCCTCCGAACAAAAGGATAACAATCTGAAAAATCAAAATGCAATAATTCAAAAATCAGATAATGCAGTTGAAAATTATTATTCTGAAAAGGAAATTGCGCAGGTCAAATCAATTTATATTGATAAATCAATTTCAGTTGTATCTAACGAAATTCAAAGGTTGAAATCGGAAATTGCATTAAAAAAAGATCCAACAGAAGTTGAAAATCTGAATAAAACACTGACGGATTTACAGGGAAAATATATTTCATTAAAAGCCGATTCTGAAAAAGTGAGTAAGTTATCCGGACCTAAAGTGGTGCTAAATTCGAAATTGAAAATCAGTGCTTTTGAATTGTCCGAAATTATTGAAAAGGAAATGGATAGTTTAAAAAATTCAGCCCAGATGCTGAAAATTGAGGCTTCTAAAGAAACTAATCCTGCTGCGAAAAAAGAGATTCTCACAACGGCAACTGAAATTGAAAATGTTGTTAGTGAAAAGGAAATGGAAATATTTGCTGTTAAAAGCCTCGACAATACATTCAATTATATAACCAACAGTGAGAAAATAAATTCGGTTAAACAAGTTGAAAACACTGTTACCACTGCAGAACTATTGGAAAATGAGGCAAAATATTATTATGATAAAGCACAGTCGCTAAAAGTTTCAGCAGAAAAAAATCCCTCGGAAATTCAAAAGAAAACATTGTTACAGGAATCTTTGAATAACGAAAAAACAGCCATTGAAAAACAAGTAAAAGCAATTGAGTTTTATAAAGCAGCTGCAAATCAAACTGTAGCCAGTAACAAAATAAATACTTCTGAAAACTCAATTAATAGCAATGTTTCCAATGAAAGTAGCAGCAGTGTTAATGCCAATAAAACCAACAATAATACTACTGAACTGAATAATTTGAACACAACAAATGAGAATAATAATTCATCTGTTTCAAATAGCAGTTCAGAAAATACACAAAATAACAATGACGGAAATCAGGAATCTGTTTCTAAATCGAACAATTCAACAATTATTACCAATAATAATAACGAAAATATTTCTGATTCTTTTACTGGAATAACAATAAATACTACTTCTGTAATTCAAGTCAATTCTGATGTTGCAGGTTTGGTGCCACTGGATCCTGTTTTACCAGAAGGTATAATTTTTAAAGTCCAGATTGCGGCAGTCCGAAATCATGTAAAGCCTGATGTTTTTAAAGGAATCACACCATTAACGGGCGAAACAACAGGCGCTGGATTGATACGATATCTTGCCGGACTATTTGTAAAGTATGAGGATGCAAATACAGCTAAAACTACCATCAGAACAATGGGATATACAGATGCATTTGTGGTTGCCTATTATAAAGGAAAGCGAATAACTGTTGCCGAAGCTCTTGCACTACTCAAAACTGATAATTCGTTGCAGAATACTTATGCCGATGTTAACAAATCGGAATTTGTTTCTTCTTCTGCCAAAAACACAACCACAACTGTTAATTCTACAAATGTTGACAATACATCCAACACAATTGAGAACAATACTAAATTTTCTGCTTTATCAAATCCTGTTTCTGCTTTAAATGGGCTAGTCTACACTGTTCAGGTTGGCGTTTATGCGCGTCCTGTAACTTCATCTCAATTGTTTGGTATCAGCCCGCTTTACGATGAAATTATGACCAATGGCATGTATCGATACACATTTGGAAAATATTCTGATTTGAATTCAGCGGTAGCATCTAAAAACATTATTGTAACAAAAGGAATTACTGATGCTTTTGTTGTAGCTTATTATAATGGTAAGAAAATAACTATGGCCGAGGCAAAAGAAATTCTGGCTGCAAATCCTGACCTGGCAAACACTTCATCACAATCAACGGAAGTTATATCAAATGGAAATATAAATAAAACTGAAAGCATTTCTGCTACTTCACAAATGGAAATATCTTTTAAAGTTCAGATTGGTGCTTATAAAAATGATATTCCTGTAGATGTTGTCAATGGCTTGCTCGATGTGGTTGTTGGAAATGGCATGGCGCACAAAAAAAATGCAGAAGGGCTTACCATTTATACTTCTGGAAATTATACCGATTATGAAAAGGCAAATATTTATAAAAATGATTTGATCGCAAAAGGGTTAAAAGATGCATTTGTTGTGGCATTCCAGGGTGATGAGAAAATTTCTTTAACCAAGGCAATTGAATTGCAGAAAAAATAAAAA
>JBBQSF010000060.1:0-17785 GCA_038214085.1 Bacteroidales bacterium
GATAGCGTTTTGTTATAGGCTACAGTGCCAATATTATCAGTATGTCCGGAAATTTCAATTTTTAAAGTTGGTATTTCTGTAAGCATGGTAGTTAACCTGTCGAGTTCTGATTTTGATTCTGCACGAAGTGTGGACTTGTTGAAATCAAAGAAAATATTGTTGAGTACAATTTTATTTCCGACTTCAATTTTCTTCATCCGTATTTCCTTAACAATTTCCTGATACCCTGTGGATGCTGGAATATCGAAGTTTTCGGAATGGAATAAATAATTTTCGGCTTTTACTGCAATACCGTAATTTTTCCCGGAGGGCAATGATACCAAGTATTTCCCGCTTGCACTGTTCGATTCAAAGCTTGCAATAATTTCGCCTGTAACATTGTCGGTAAGTTCTATTGTGGCCTTGAGGGGATTAGAAGTTTTATCGTCAACAATAATCCCTTTGAGCAATGTAAGTTGATTTGTTTTTATTTCAACCACAGCTTCAATAACTGTTTCACTTACAGGAGCAGTTAAGCTGGCCAAAAGATTGTCTTCATTGTTATTGATAAGTGGTTTTTCAGGACCAAGAATTGTTACCATATAAATATCTTGTCCGCCGTATCCTCCGCTCATTGCCGAAGAATAATAACCATGCATTCCATTTGCTGAAATGGTAAAAAACACATCGTCATCGGGAGTGTTTATCGGATAACCAACATTTTCGGGTTCCGACCATTTACCATTTTCCAGAACAGATTTAAAAATATCAAAACCACCCATTGTGCTGTGTCCTTTTGAAGAAAAATAAAGTGTTTTTCCATCGGGATGCATAAATACACCTTCTTCATCGTAAATGCTATTGATTACACTGCCTAAATTAACAGCGGCAGTCCATTTTCCTTTGGCATTTTTCTTTGTCATGTAAATATCGCTGCCTCCAAAACCTCCTTCGCGGTTGCTGACAAAATATAGAGTTCGTCCGTCAGGTGCATAAGACGCGGATGATTCATGCAGGTCGGTATTCACAACTTTGGGCAATTTGTCGGGTTTCGACCAGCCGCCGCCATCCTGATCGCACTGATAAATATCGCCACCGTTTTCTCCTTTATAAATCAGCAGGGTTTGTCCATCAGGCGAAAGCCCTACAGATGCATCGTGAGTGTCAGTATTCATTGGCTTTCCAGGATTTATCGGAGTGTTCCATGTTCCGCCAATATTATAGGAAATATAAATATCTTCGAAATATTTAAAATCAAGCGGATCTTTTTCTCCACCGGTGGTATTGTTTCTCCGCGAAGTAAAAATCATCATGGATTCATCGGCATTGATAATGGCGCTGTAATCAGGATAGATAGAATTAACGGTACTTCCTAGGTTGTCGATAAATACACGGACAGGTGTTTTTAAAAGTTCAATTCCTGTTGTAGCTTCTTCAATTTTCTTCTCAATTTCCTTGGTATATTTTGTGAGGTCTTTTGGCAGAAGGCTTTCTTTAAAGTTTTTATATTCTTCAATAGCCTGGGTAAATTGCACATTTAAGTGATAGGCTTGAGCCAGCAAATAATGTAAATCAGGACTGATTTTTTCATTTAGTTTTAGTGCCTTTTCGAAGTACTTTATTGATTTTATTTTATCAATAGAAAAAAGGTAACACTTCCCAATTTTGTAATTAAGCAGGGCATTGTTCGGATTAAATTCCTGAGCAGGCAGATAATGGTCGAGGGCTAAAAAATAATTTCCACCACCAAGTTCGTAAAGTTCATCACCAGCTTTTATTTCTTTTAAGGCAGTTTTTAAACCGTCTTTTTTTGTAGGAAAACTTTTTTTATCAAATTCCACATTTTGCGCTGCAGAAAACAGGACCAAACATGCAAAAAACGCAGTGAACAGTTGTTTCAGATTGGGAGTATATACTTTTTTCATAAGGAGATTTCTTTAAAAATTACTTACACTGTTTTGAATACGTTTCTGCATTGGTAACGCCAAGCTCTTTTGCTTTTTTCCAGTCTTCGCATGCACCTTTGGCATTCCGCAGCATTTCTTTGGCAATTCCACGGTTCAGGTATGCGTAACCGTAATCGGGATTTAATTTAATGGCCTGATCGTAATCGGCTACAGCCCCTGCATAATCCTTTTGTTTGTATTTGGCATTGCCGCGATTGTTGTATGCATATGCATAATCTGATTTTAATTTAATGGCTGCAGAATAATCTTCAATTGCGCCTTCATAATCGGCCATTTCAAACTTTACACTTCCGCGATTGTTAAATGCAACGTAATACGTAGGATCAATTTTTATTGCGGCAGTATATTCTTCAAGCGCACCTTTATAATCTTCCAGTTTCTTTTTAATACTTCCCAGATTGTTAAATGCAAAAGCTAGAGATGGATTCAATGAAATTGCCTTGGAATAATCGGCTTTGGCTCCAGTATAATCTTCCAGTTTTTTTTTCGCACTTCCCCTGTCGTTGTATGCGTAGGCATAATCTGCTTTATTGCTGATTGCACTAGTAAAATCATCAATTGCTTTTTGGTATTCGCCTTTTTCAAAGTAAATTCCACCTCTATAATAATAAGCTTGCGCATATTCTGAATTTAATTTTATTGCTTGTGTGTAATCAATAAGTGCGTCAGCTAGGTTTTTTTGTGCATATTTTGCCTGTCCTCTGCTGAAATAGGCTTTTTCATTCGTTTTGTTCAGCGAGATTGAAATATCAAAATCAACAATAGCACCTGAATAATCAGCTTGTTCATATTTAACAGCACCTCTATTGTAATAGGCTTTTTCAAATTCTGGTTTTAACTGAATGGCCTCATTAAAATTGCTTAATGCGGAGGCATATTCTTGTTTGTCGAAAAGGGCAATGCCTTCGTTGTAAAGTTTTTCTGCTTTCTGGTCGTCAACACCTTTTGCTACAATAGTATCCTGCGCTTTCAGCATACAGGAAAGGCTCAACAAGACTAGTAAAATGGAAAATTTTCTCATAAGTATATAGTTTTAATCGACGATAAAATTACTGCAAGATATAAAACCTTGAGCAAAATATTTAATTTTTTTTTTAATTTACCTTTTCTTGTCTGTTAAATACTCATTTAAATGGGCTTTAGGAAATAATTTTACTACTTTTGAAAAAAAAATTATTGTGGCAATATTTAGTTTTGGATATTATATTGAAAGCCGTTCGTATAAAGTACTCGACGAACGTCGCATGCGTGCGAGTGCAGGAATAATGTTTCTTTTGGGAGCTATTGCTGCAATTAACGGATTTATTTTTAAAAGGTACGAAGTAATACCCTATTTGATAGGCTTTTTGATGTTAAATTTTTTGATCGGACTTTTTATCAATCCTAAATTTTCACCTACTGTTATCATTGCATCCCTGTTTGTTTGGAAACAATCGCCATTGCAAATTGGCGCAGTACAGAAAAAATTTGCCTGGAGCCTTGGTTTGTTATTGTCGGGAACCATTTTTATACTTTCGCTTTTTTTACAAAAGGATCCTTCTTATTTTGAACCAGTTTGCATGCTGTGCCTCATTTGTTTACTGATGTTGTATCTCGAAACAGCTTTTGGTATTTGCGTTGGCTGCAAATTATATCAGTTTTCGGTATTTATAAAGTTGTTGCCAAAGCCTAAAGAAAAGCCAAACTGTATGGGCGATAGCTGCGCAGTGTAGGAAAATAACTGTGCCATTTTTTAGTAGCAAAACGCTTACAAAAAGAAATATTCTTTTGTGATTTCTATAACAGTGAAAACGCCAAAAACCACGCTGGCTATTCCATTAAGTGTAAAAAATGCAAGGTTAATGCGGCTCAAATTACTCGGTTTTACAATAATATGCTGATAAAATAAAAGCATAAGAAATACGAAAGTACCTATCCAGTATAATATTCCAAAATTTGAAATAATTCCAATGCTTACGATGAGTGCGGCAGAAATGGCATGCAGAATTGCTGACAAAATCAATGCATTTTTAATTCCCATTACCACAGGTAGGGATCGCAAATTATTTGATTTGTCAAAATCTATATCCTGCAATGCATAAATAATATCGAAGCCTGTAACCCACAACAGCACTGAAACAGACAACAAAATTGGAGTTAATGCAAACGTGCCTGTAACAGCAATGTATGCGCCAATAGGGGCAAGTGAGAGTCCAAGTCCAAGAATAAAATGACAAAGAAAAGTGAAGCGTTTGGTAAAGCTGTATCCAATAATTACGAGCAATGCCACCGGCGAAAGGAAAAAACAAAGTTTGTTGATGAACCATGTGGCGGCAATAAATCCAATTGCGTTAAGAATAACGAAAACAAGAACAGTTGCCGGACTAAGAATTTTAGCAGGAATTTCACGCTTTTGAGTGCGTGGATTTAATTTGTCTATGTTCCTGTCGATATAACGGTTAAAAGCCATTGCTGTATTTCGCGCCAATACCATGCAAAGCAGCACCAATAAAAAAAGTATTATTCCGTTTTCGGGAACAGAAATTTTTATTGCAAGAAAAAACCCTATAAGTGCAAAAGGCAATGCAAATACCGTATGCGCAAATTTTACAAGCGATAGGAATTTCAACAGTTCGCGAAATGGTGAAGGCATAAATTAATTTTCAGATTTTTTAGAAAAACCCGAAATAATAAATTATTTATACAAGCACAGATAAGCGGTGTCTTCCTTAACGATCAGTTGGAATTTTGTGTCTTTTTCCACGATAAAAGTTTCGCCTTTTGCAAAGGTTTTCCATTCTGTACTTCCTGGAAGTTTTACGGTTAAGGCACCGGAAACCACAGTCATATATTCGATTGAAGATGTTCCGAATTCGTATTCACCAGGAGCCATAACACCAACAGTAGCTGGGCATTCAGAAGTAGTAAAGGCAATTGATTTTACCTTGCCATCAAAGTATTCATTGGATTTAAACATATCTTTAAATTTATTTGATTGTTGAATTTTCAAAAGTAATATTTAATTTTGAGTTCACTCGGAAAAGGAATTTCTCTTATTTTCAGCGACCTTTTGCCCCAAACCATGAAGGGTGAGTCGCTGAAAATCAGCACATCTCTAGTTCCGATAACTATCGAAATGGCAAAGCTGATTTTCGATAATAATACTTTTCGGTGTGGACTCAGTTTTTCAAAAAAAAATAATTTCCTTTTGAGTGAAAAAGTGTGTATATTTGCGTAACCGTTATTACTGTAATGGCTGTTACGATAAATTAATACTATGAAATTTTACAATAGAGACGCTGAGCTTAAGCTACTTAAAAGTGTTAAAAAGATGTCGTTAATTTCTTCAAAAATGACGATTGTCCTTGGTCGTAGGCGAATTGGAAAAACAAAACTATTATTGAAATCTACCGAAAATGACTTGTATCTTTATTTTTTCGTAGCCAGAAAAGATGAGAAGTTACTGTGTGCAGAATTTATTGAAGAAGTGCAAAATAAATTAGGGATTAAGGTTTATGGTAATATTGAACAGTTTAAAGATTTATTTGAGATGTTGATAACAACATCTATAAAAACGCCATTTACATTAATTATTGATGAATTTCAGGAGTTTAACAGAATTAACGCTTCTGTGTTTAGCGACATGCAAAATATATGGGACACCCACAAGGACAACTCAAAGCTTAATTTAATTTTCAGTGGTTCGGTTTATTCAATGATGAAGAAAATATTTGAACACTCCAAAGAGCCACTTTTTGGTCGTTCCGATGAAAAAATTTACCTCAAGCCTTTTAAAATAGATGTTTTGAAAAGTATTTTTGTTGAAAATTCCGGTGAATTCAATCAGAAAGATTTTTTGGCATTTTATATTTTCACAGGAGGTGTTGCAAAATATGTTGAGATTTTCATTGACAGAAAAGCGTTTACTTTTGAAAAAATGCTGAACATTATATTAAAGGAAAACTCTGTTTTTCTTGATGAAGGTAGAAATATTCTTATAGAAGAGTTCGGGAAAGATTATACAAGTTATTTTTCAATACTTTCATTAATTGCGTCGTCAAAAACATCACGAAGTGAGATTGAATCAATTTTGGGCAGGAATATTGGCGGTTATCTTGATAAATTGGAAAATGAATACAGCATCATCAGAAAAATAAGACCTGTTTTTTCTAAAGAAGGAAGCCGTTCGCAAAAGTATGTGATTGAAGATAATTTTTTAAATTTTTGGTTTCGCTTTATTTATAAATATAGAAGTGCGGTTGAAATTGAAAACTTTGAGTATTTAAAAAATATTGTTAAACGAGATTTTGATACGTATTGTGGCCTTTTTTTAGAAAAGTATTTCAAAGAAAAATTAGCATTAACAAAACACTTTAACCTTATAGGGAATTATTGGGAAAAAGGAAACAAAAATGAAATCGACCTTGTTGCGGTTAACAAGATTAATAAAACAGCATTGATTGCTGAGGTAAAAATGAATTCTTCAAAAGCTTCTATATCTGCGTTAAAAGAGAAAGCAATTGGACTTTTATTAAATTTTAAAAAGTATAAGATAAGTTACAAAACCTTTTCGTTGGAAGACATGTAATATTACTGCTTCGGGTTTTGCATAAAATTCTGAAGTAAAATTATCAGCCAAATTCTGTTGTAATAATACGTTCTGCCTTTCACAAGAAATTCGTCTTTATATTTTTTCACTACATCATAGTTGAGAATTCCTGCTGATTTCACGCTGTTTTCTGAAAGATTTTCCTCAATCAAATAACGCAAATCTTTTTGCAACCATTTTCCTAAAGGAATACCAAAACCCCATTTGGGGCGGTCGAAATATTTTTCAGGAATATAATCGTAAAGCACTTTTTTAAGAAGGTATTTTGACGTATTGTTTCTCAGTCGCAACGAAGGATCCAGATTGTATGCAAATTCAACAATTCTATAATCAAGCAGCGGTACGCGGGTTTCGAGCGAAAATTGCATACTTGCTCGGTCCACTTTCACCAGCAGATCGTCTTTCAAATAATATTTAAAATCGAACAGACTTTGTTTTTCTGATGGGGAAAGTTTTCGTGAAATATTTTCAGATTTTGATATTTCGTTATCGCTTAGATACTGAGGATTTAAAAGATTTTTTACTTCACCTTTGGAAAAGAAATATTGTTCCTGCGAAAAAATATGAGCAGGAAGTTCAACATTATTAACCTTTTCAAATAAATGAGAAACCCGTTTGTATTTATTATTTAGCAATGACAAACCCAATTTTGAAGGGCCACGAAATAGCTGCAATACTGGATTGTTAAGTCGTTCGGCCCATTTGTATGCCCCGTATCCCATAAATAATTCATCGCCGCCATCGCCACTAAGGGTCATGGTTACATTTTGTTTTGCAAGTTTTGAAACCAGAAGTGTTGGCACAGCTGACGAATCTGCAAAAGGTTCGTCGTAAATTCTCAACATTTGTGGAATAAACTCTAGTGCATCTTTTTCGGTAACTGTGTACTGGTGGTGTTTTGTGCCTAAATAATCAGAAATTTGTTTTGCGTATTTGCTTTCATCAAAAGCTGCATCTTCAAAACGAATATTAAAGGTATTAATTGGAACATTCGAAATGCTTTGTGCAATGGCAGTAACAATGCTCGAGTCGATGCCGCCGCTAAGAAAAGTGCCGAAAGGAACATCGCTGATCATGCGGTATTTTACCGAAGAAACAAGCAATTCTTTAAGCTTTTCTTTGGCTTCATTTTCATCAGTTAAAGTTGTTTCAGATATTTTGTCTTCTATGCTCCAGAATTTTTTTATTTCAATTCCTTTATTGCTGACAATTGCCCATGATCCTGCAGGAAATTTATAAATTGATTTGTAAATGGAATGAGGCTCTGGAATGTAGCCCAGATGCAGGAAATGGTTTACTGCAGTGTAATTTATTTCAGAATTCTTTTTTATAAAATCACTTTGCATCAAGGCTTTTAATTCAGAAGCGAATGCAAAATTTTGCTTGTCCCAAAAATAATATATGGGCTTAATGCCTACTCTGTCGCGGAAAATGTAAAGATTGTTTTCCTGTTTGTCATATATGGCAATGGCAAACATTCCGTTTAGTTTGTTTACAAAATCGGGCCCCCAGATGCTGAAGGCTTCAAGAATTACTTCCGAATCGGAAGAAGTTTTTAAGCTGAAACCATTGGTATGCGCGACAATTTCTTTTTCAATTTCTTTAAAATTATAGATCTCACCGTTATAAACCATGGCATAACGGGAGTTGTGTGAAATCATGGGCTGGTTGGCCGAAGCTGAAAGATCAATAATGCTCAGCCTTTTGTGTCCGAGTCCCACTGACTCGTTAAAATAAAATCCATCGGCATCGGGTCCGCGGTGCGAAATTGCAGCAGTCATTTTTCGGAGAATATCTTCCGAAAAGTCATTGCCTTGTGTATAATATCCGCTGATGCCGCACATATTTATTCTTTTGACAAAAGTACATCATTTTATTTTTATAAAAAGGAGCGGTGAATTGTTTAATATTAAGATGATTAATTTTTTTTATTTGCATTCCTTTTGTTAATTTGCAGAACAATATATTCTGAAATGAAAATTCTATTATTAGGTTCAGGAGGCAGAGAACACACATTGGCTTGGAAAATAGCACAAAGTCCTTTACTTGAAAAACTTTGGATAGTACCTGGAAATGCAGGAACTGCAGAATGTGGCGAAAATGTTGAGCTAAACATTTTGGATTTTAATGCAATAGCAGATTTTACACTAAAAAATAAAATTGATATTCTTATTGTTGGGCCCGAAGAGCCTTTAGTAAACGGAATACATGACTATTTTTTAAGTCAGAAATCTCTATCGGGAGTAAAAGTTATCGGACCGCAGGCTGATGGCGCAATGCTCGAAGGCAGTAAAGATTTTGCAAAAGCATTTATGCAGAAATTTCAAATACCCACTGCAGCCCATCAATCCTTTACAAAAGATACTTTACTCAGTGGATTTAAATTTCTCGAATCACTTTCCCCGCCTTATGTTTTAAAAGCCGATGGTCTGGCTGCTGGAAAAGGAGTGGTAATTCTTGACGATATCATAAAAGCAAAAACTGAACTCAGAGAAATGCTTGAAGAAGGTAAGTTTGGAAGTGCAAGTGCAACAGTGGTTATAGAAGAATTTTTAAAGGGAATTGAACTCTCTGTTTTTGTACTTACCGATGGAAAAACATATAAAATGTTTCCGTCGGCTAAAGATTACAAACGAATAGGAGAGGGTGACACAGGTCAAAATACAGGAGGAATGGGTGCTGTTTCACCTGTTCCGTTTGCAGATACTGCATTTATGAAAAAAGTGGAAGACCGTATTGTAATACCTACCATTAATGGTTTACAGCGTGAGAGGATAAATTACAAAGGCTTTATTTTTATTGGTTTAATGAATGTGGAAGGAGATCCTTTTGTGATTGAATACAATGTTCGTTTGGGCGATCCCGAAACTGAATCAATAGTGCCGAGAATTAAAAACGACTTTGTTGAATTACTTACTGCCGTTGCAAGAGAAGAATTACTATCCGTTGCAATTGAAATAGATGATAGATATTGTGTTACAGTAGTGCTGACTTCAGGAGGTTACCCGGGAGATTATGACAAAGGAAAAGTTATCACGGGCATTGAAAGCGTTGAGAATTCCATGGTTTTTCATGCGGGTACGCATAAGAATGAAAATAATATTATTACCAGTGGAGGCCGCGTTTTGGCAGTAACTTCATTGGCTGATTCACTTGAAGAGGCTGTAAATAAGTCGTTGCACAGTGCTGAAAAAATAAACTTTGAAGGAAAATATTTCCGCAGGGATATTGGCAAAGATTTGATGAAATTGGAATAATTTTTCACTAAGAGGTTGTTTAAATTTTAAAACACAAAATTATTTTACCCCTATTCTCGATACTTTTTCTCTCGTCACTTCGAGTTCGCTCCAAAATATTAACAATTATAAAAATTTATGCGGGTATCGAGAAGCGACGATAGAAAAGCTCGAATTGACGGGGCATATTAAAAATTTTATATTAAAAATAATTATGTCCAATTGATTAGTTTGTCAAATCGAGTAGAGAATCGTATCGAGATGTGACGTGGTTAATTTGTTCTTGATATAAGATTGGCGAGTAAACTTTCTTTTAGAATAAATTACTTAACCAATCTTTACTCGAACGGACAAATAAGAAGGGTTTTCAGGTCCGTAGAGAAATTTTCATGAATCAATCATTTTAATATTAACGGGAATTAAAAATGCTTAATCCTTGTTCATTATTCAATTTTTGTAATTTATATGGGCTGAAATTCAGCCAAAAGTATAAAAAATGCATATCTTTGCACCAATAAAGTTCTTTACAATCAGACTGTTCTATCGCTTTCTGTAAAAAGAAAGAGGAAAGTCCGGACAACACAGAGCGCCATACTTCCTAACAGGAAGGTTCAATGCTGTAATGGTATTGGAACAGAAAGTGCCACAGAAAATAACTACCTTGTGCAAACAAGGAAAAGGTGAAAATGCGGGGTAAGAGCCCACGAGTAAGAGCGGCGACATTCTTACAGGGTAAACCTTATGGGTTGCAAGACCAAATATACCGGGAGATCACTTAAGTGTGTATAAAGGCTGCTCGCCTGATCCCGGGGGGTAGGTTGCTGGAGTCTGGCAGTGATGTCAGAACTAGATAAATGATAGAAATTCGCTGCAAAGCGGAAACAGAATCCGGCTTACAGGTCTGTTTGTTTTAAAAAAAAGTTGTTTGATAAATATAAAAATCAGACAACTTTTTTTATGTTCTGAAGAGATCAATTATACTATTTCAGGTTGTTTTGTGTTTATTAAGAAAACAATGTTTATAAGTTGTTTTTTTTGGTTATTTGTCAAAATGAATAATTACTAATTTCGCATTAAGTTATTAAAGAAACGGAATATATGAATAAGATAATCAGTGTATTGCTAATAATTATTTTCTGCAATATTTCCTCAGGAAGTTTTGCTCAAAAAACTGAAGTATATGACGACCCTATTGCAGAATACCAGAATGCGCTCGAGTTGTATAATAAAGAAAAATTTGGTGCCGCTCAGGAACACTTTAATAAAACCATTGAACTGATCAAGGACGAACAGTCAGAAATTAGAATCAGCGCTGAATATTACTCTGCAATTTGCTCTGTTGAATTATACAACAGCGATGCGGAATACAAACTGAACACGTTCATGAGTTCTTATCCTGAAAATTCAAAAGTAAAACTCGCTTTGTTTCAACTTGGGAAGCTACAATACAGACAAAAGAAATACAACGATGCTTCCAAAACCCTTGCCTCCGTTGATGTTTACGATTTAAATTCAGAAGAACTTACCGAGTATTATTTTAAACTGGGTTACAGCTATTTTATGCTGAAAGATTACGATAAAGCAAAAAAACCATTTTATGAAATCAAGGATATAGATTCTAAATATTTTGCTGCATCAAATTATTATTATGCACATATCGCCTATAGCGAAGGAAACTACGAAACTGCGTTAAAAGGATTTCAGAAACTGGTTTCCGATGAAAATTTCGCATCAGTTATTCCTTATTACATTGCTCAGATTTATTATTTACAGGGAAAATATGAAGAAGTTATTTTGTATGCACCTCCATTGCTCGATTCTGCAAATACAAAACGTGCACCAGAAATTGCCAGAATAATAGGCGAATCGTATTATAAAACAAATCTGTTTGCAAAAGCAATTCCATATCTTGAACAATACCAGAAAAAAACCACCAATACTATTACCAAAGAGGATAACTACGAACTTGCCTACGCATATTACAGATCGTCGGAATTTACAAAGGCCATCACTCTTTTCGAAAAGGTTATTTCCGGAAACGATTCAATTTCTCAGAATGCATATTATCATCTCGCTGATTGTTACTTGAAATCAGGAAATAAAAAATTTGCATTAAATGCTTTTCAGTCGGCATATAAAATGAATTTTATTCCTAAAATTGTTGAAGACGCGCTTTTTAATTATGCAAAGTTGTCGTATGAGATGTCCTACAACCCATACAATGATGCAATTGTAGCATTTGAAAAATTTATTAACGAATATCCTGAGTCGTCAAACCTCGACGATGCCCGTACTTATCTTGTAAATATTTACCTGACCACAAAAAATTATAAAGATGCTTTGGCTTCAATTGAAAAAATAAAAGTGCTCGATGACAAGCTGGCTATGGCTTACCAGAAAATAGCCTATTACCGTGGCGTGGAACTTTTTAATAGTAAAAATGTAACAGAAGCAATAAAATTGTTCAATAAATCAAATTCGCAACCGTATGATAAATCAATAAAATCGCAAAGTTACTATTGGAAAGCTGAAGGATATTATCGTTTGTCTCAATTTGATTCTGCAATAGCCAATTACGATGCATTTCTCCTAATGCCTGGAGCTTTTAGTCAGAGTTTTTACAATACATCATATTACAATCTCGGGTATTGTAATTTTAAACAGAAAAGCTACAAAAGTGCTATAAAAAATTTCAGAAAATTTATTGCAAATAAGACGAATGAAAATGATAAAGTTATCAATGATGCTTACCTACGAATTGGTGATTGTTATTTTGTTTCAAAAGAATTTTCGGATGCTGCCGAATATTACGAAAAGGCTGAAGCCATGAAATCTACAGATATTGATTATGCCATGTTTCAGAAAGCCATGTGCCAGGGCGTGTTGGGCAAATACGACAGTAAAATAGCTACTTTAAAAGACCTTACTGAAACCTATCCTAAATCGGCATACGACGATGATGCTAAATTTGAAATTGCCAGCACTTACGTTGTAAAATCCAATAATGACGATGCCTTACTTTATTTTTACAAGGTTATAAACGAATATCCAAATTGTAGTTATGTAAAAAAATCGATGCTGAAAATTGGAATGATCTATTACAATCAGGATAACGATGCAAAGGCGTTGGCTGCATTTAAAAAAGTGGTTACAGAATATCCATCCACACCTGAATCAAAAGATGCGTTGGTTGGAATCAGAAATATATACATGGACAAGGACAGTGTGGATGGATTTTATGTTTATGTGAAAAGCCTTCCTTTCGACTATGGTTCAAAAACCGAACAGGACTCTGTTACATACATTGCAAAAGAAAATCTTTATCTGAGTGGCGATTGCGAAAAAGCTGTTCCAGGTTTTGAAAAATATCTTCAGCAGTTTCCGCAAGGATATTTTGTTGCAAATGCATATTATTACAAGGGCGATTGCGAGTACCGTAGTGGCAAAGAAGACGAAGCCCTAAAGGATTTCCTGGCAGTTTTAGATTTGCCAAATAATAAATTTACGGAATACTCACTGGCAAAAACCGCAAAGATTTGTTATAATTCTGGGCGTTACGACAGTGCGATAACGTATTATTCACAGCTTGAAAAAAACGCAGAATTTAAATCTTATATTGTTGAAGCCAGAACAGCCAAGATGCGTTCCTATTTCAAAAAAGTGGATTATCGTAAAGCAATAGCTGCTGCAAAGGTTCTGCTTACTACAGAAAAAGTTCCTGAGGAAACCATTACCGAAGCGCATCTTACCATTGCCAAATCGGCATTAAAAATTGATAGTCTGGCGCTGGCACAAACAGAATTTGAACTTACCTACAAGTTAAGTCCCACAAGCGAAAATGGCGCAGAGGCAAGATACAATATTGCGGAAATTTATTATTTGCAAGCGGATTATATTACTGCAGAAAAAACAATTTTTGAAATAATAAATCAGATTCCTTCCTATGATTACTGGATCGGAAAAAGTTTTATCCTTTTATCCGATGTATATGTTAAAGGTGGAAATATGTTTCAGGCTAAGCATACTTTACAAAGTATAATTGATAATTACGAAGGTGCTGATCTTGTTCAAATTGCTCACGAGAAATTAAATGCAATTTTGGCCAGCGAAAAAGTTGAAGAAAAGCAGCCCACTCAGGAGGACATCAACATAAAATTTGACGGCAATAATCCAAAAACAGATAAATTGTTTGAGGATTCTAACGAAAAGGAGGGCGAAAACAATGAGTAAATCTAAAATAAAAATAGTTATGAAAACTTTTTTGCTGTTTGGAGTAGCGCTCCTTGCTGTTATCAATCTCCAAGCTCAGACAAATGAAGATGTTTATATTATTGGCGGCTATAATCCTACCATTTCGGATGCTTTTAAAATTAATGAAAATCCAAAAATTACTGATACCGTTATTGCAAAACCACAGCTCAGTTATTCGATACAATCCCAACCTATTAAGACTTCGTTTACTGTGGAGCCCATTAAGCCTGCAAAAATGATTGGTGAACCACTCACTAAACTGTACATGTCATATATTAAAATTGGGTTTGGTAATAAAATAACTCCATTTGGCGAAGTTTACGTGAACAATCTCCGGTCGAGCAATCAGAGCGTAGGTTTTTACTTTAAACACCTTTCTTCAGCAGGAAAAATAAAGGATTTTGGTTTTCCTGGTTATAGTGATAATAAAGCAAGTGTTTATGCCAACCGATATTTTCAGTTTCATACTCTAAAAGTCGAGGCAGACTATTTACGAAACGTAGTTCATTTATATGGATTTAAACCTTCGGAAATTCCACTATCAGATACGCTTGAAAAAGATGATTACAAGCAACGCTTTCTGAAAGTTGGTGGAGAAATCAATTATTTTAGCACCTATCCTGATTCGGCAAGGCTTAATCATTCCTTTGGTATCAAGTATTATAATTTATCCGATCTGTATCAATCAATGGAAGATCATATTGGTTTTAAAGGGAATATCAACAAAGGTGTAAAATTACTAGGGAAAAGCTTCGAAAATCAGTTGCTTGGGCTAAATACCGTTGCTGATATATACGGGGATAACATAAGCGATACTTTAACAACAGAAGGAACTATCAAATTAAATCCATTTTACGCGGCTGATTATGACATTCTTAAAATAAATGTAGGTTTTAACGTGGTTTTTCAATTGAAGGAAGATGCAGAAGTGAAATTAAATCCTGATTTAAAACTCAGTTTAAATGTTGCCAACAATGTATTTATTATTTTTGCTGGATACCGTGCAGATCAATACAGGAATAACCTTTTTGATTTTTCAGCAGAAAACCCATTTATCAATACAAAACTTCCTTTACTCTTTTCGAATAAAAAATCCGAATTGTATGGCGGAATTAAGGGCAGTCTTAGTTCATATCTCTCATATAATGCATATGTTTCAAAATCCACGATCGAGAATATGCCCTTGTTTGTAACTGATACTGCTGATGTGTTGAAAAACCGCTTCACAGTTGTATATGATAAAGTAAAAGTGTTCAACACCCATACCGAAATCGCATTTCAGAAAACAGAAAAGTATAAGCTGATGTTGATTTCAAATTTCTATCAATATTTCACAACAGCAGAACTGGAGGCCTGGCATAAGCCAAATATGGATGTAAAGCTTGTATTTAATTATAATCTGAAAAATAAAATAATTGCAAAGGCTGAAATCTTTGCTTTGAATCGGGTTTATGCAAAAACATTCAGTGCTTCAAATCAGCCAGAAGTTTTTCCTGTTGCGTTAAAAGGAACGGTTGATGTGAATCTTGGTTTCGAATATCGTTATTCAAAGATACTTTCTGGATTTCTGAATTTCAATAATATTGGAGCCATTCGTTATCAGCAATGGTATAATTATCCTTCGTATGGTTTTAATGCAATGGCAGGAATAACCTACGCACTGTAACCCCTTCAAAAAAGGCAGAAAAACAACCCATTAACATCATTATTTCATCTATGAAAACATCAGTAAAATCGTTGGTTTTGCTGATGTTTTCTTTGCTGTGTTCCAAAAAAAAACAGTATATTTGTGGCTATTCAAAAAATTGACAGGAAATGAGTGATATTGAAAAAGAAATTACTGAAAATGGCGGTTATACAGCCGATAGTATTCAGGTATTAGAAGGTCTCGAAGCAGTTAGAAAACGTCCTGCAATGTACATTGGTGACGTAAGCCAGCGTGGGTTGCATCATCTGGTTTATGAAGTTGTAGATAATTCAATTGATGAAGCTTTAGCAGGTTATTGTTCAAACATTGATGTATTTATCAATGAGGACAATTCCGTAACTGTTATAGACGATGGCCGTGGTATTCCAACGGATTGGCATGAAAAAGAACAAAAATCAGCACTTGAAGTGGTTTTAACTGTGTTACATGCTGGAGGAAAATTTAATAAAGATTCATATAAGGTTTCAGGAGGTTTACATGGTGTGGGGGTTTCATGTGTTAACGCATTGTCTTCACATTTAACCGTTAAAGTATTTCGCGACGGAAAAGCATACATGCAAGAATACGAATACGGCAAAGCACTTTATCCGGTTAAGGAAACAGGTGACTCTGAAAGAACAGGAACAGAAATCACTTTTCTTCCTGATGCCAGTATTTTTATTACCACAACTTATGTATACGAAATCCTTACTTCACGTTTAAGGGAACTTGCTTTTCTAAATAAGGGAATAACCCTTAATATTACAGATAAAAGAGAAAAGGATGAAAATGGAAATTATATAGCCGAAACCTTTTTCTCAAGAGAAGGATTAAAGGAGTTTGTCAATTATCTTGATTCAACCCGCGAACGGTTGATGGAGGAACCTATTTATATGGAAGGCGAAAAAAATGCTGTTCCAGTTGAAGTAGCGATGCAGTACAACAATTCTTTCTCTGAAAATACGCATTCGTACTGTAATAATATCAACACACACGAAGGTGGAACTCACCTTTCTGGTTTCAGAAGAGCATTAACACGTACGTTGAAATCGTATGCAGATAAATCAGGCATGCTTTCAAAATTGAAATTTGATATCAATGGCGATGACTTTCGTGAAGGATTAACGGCAATTATCTCAGTTAAAGTTCAGGAACCTCAGTTTGAAGGACAAACAAAAACAAAATTGGGGAATTCGGATGTAATGGGTATTGTGGATCAGATTGTTTCTGAAATGCTTGCGTATTATCTCGAAGAACATCCAAAAGAAGCGAGAACCATTGTTAATAAAGTAATTTTAGCTGCTACTGCACGTCATGCAGCCCGTAAGGCACGTGAACTAGTTCAGCGTAAAAGCGTTCTTATCGGATCAGGATTGCCCGGAAAACTTTCCGATTGTTCGGAAACAGATCCTTCATTATGTGAAATATATTTGGTAGAAGGTGATTCTGCAGGTGGAACGGCTAAACAGGGTCGCGACAGGAAGTTTCAGGCTATTCTTCCATTAAGGGGAAAAATTCTGAATGTTGAAAAAGCTATGCAACATAAGGTTTATGATAGCGAAGAAATCAAAAACATGTTTACCGCTCTTGGTGTAAGTGTTGGAACAGAAGAAGACAGTAAAGCATTGAATCTGGAAAAAATCCGCTACCATAAAGTAATTATTATGACCGATGCGGATGTAGACGGAAGTCATATTGCCACACTTATTCTTACGTTCTTTTTCCGATACATGAAGGAAATGATTGAAAACGGGTTTGTTTATATAGCAACGCCACCACTTTTTCTTGTGAAAAAAGGCAAAGAAGAGCGTTATTGCTGGACTGAAGAAGAGCAGAGAGCAATTGTAAGTGAGCTGACAAAAGACGGCACTAGTGGAAATGCACACATTCAACGTTATAAAGGTCTCGGTGAAATGAACGCAGAACAACTTTGGTCAACCACTATGAATCCGGAATTCCGTACACTTCGCAAAGTAACCATAGACAATGGTGCTGAAGCTGATCGTATATTTTCAATGTTAATGGGTGATGAGGTTCCACCACGCAAAGAATTTATTGAGAAAAATGCAAAATATGC
>JBBQSF010000061.1:0-17675 GCA_038214085.1 Bacteroidales bacterium
AAAAGAATATTTAAACCATTTTGGTTTAGGAATAATGCTAGCAAGAAAAATACTTTCAGGAAGATTTAATTTCGAAGGTTTCTTTTTGAAATAATACTGTGAAGCTTCTGTAACTCCATATATTCCTGGTCCCCATTCAATCAAATTCAAATAAACTTCGTACATTTTTTCTTTCCACCCTTTTCAATTCATTAAAAAAAAATTGATTGTTACACTAGGTGAAAATTTAGGCACATGATTTATTAGTGGATTTGTGATTATTGCTGTATTTAAAAACTGATATTTTTCAAACAAACATTTATAAAGTTTAATTTTATTTCACTGTTGTCCGATAAAAATAAAGCAAATTAATGAAACGTCATGCTAAATGAATTGTTTGCGGGTTTTGTAAAAACAAGAGCTTGGTTTTTCCAAGATTGCTAAATTGGTTTTTATCAATTTATTTTGCCTCTGTCCTGAAGGATGTAAATTGCTAAAAATCAATTCATCCTTTAGGAACGAGGCAAGAACAGAAAACAATAAATTTACATCCTTTTGGATATTACATTTTTTATCGGACATTTTTGTTTCTTAATATCAAAAATTAAATTTTTTCTAAAAAATAGCAATACTAATTATTGACTGTTTTAAGCATTGTTCCTCGCTTTTTTTATTTAACCAGAATTCATGAATTCATTTTTTTAAAGGGATGTTTTTAATTATTGCTAATTTTGTAAGTTAAAATCAAAAAAATTGGATAGTGTAGCAAAAGCCGGTCCGCTTTTATCAGTTATTGATTCCCCTGCAGATCTCCGCAAACTCAATGATGACGAGATTCAGCAGTTGTGCAACGAGTTGCGTCAGTTTATTATTGATGTGGTATCAAATCATCCTGGTCATTTGGGTGCAAGCCTTGGTGTGGTTGAATTGGCTGTGGCAATACATTCTGTTTTTAATACGCCATACGACAAACTTATCTGGGATGTAGGCCATCAGGCTTATGCACATAAAATTCTTACGGGAAGACGCGATTCTTTTTACACCAATCGTACACAGCATGGCATCAGCGGCTTTCCCAGAATGGCAGAAAGCGAATACGATGCTTTTGGTGTGGGACATTCTTCCACATCCATATCCGCAACACTAGGAATGGCAATAGCTGCACAGCTTAAAGGCGAAACCGACCGAATGCATATTGCTGTAATTGGCGACGGTTCCATGACCGGAGGAATGTCTTTTGAAGCATTGAATCATGCGGGTGTTTCAAACTCAAATATTTTGATCATATTAAACGATAACGGCATTGCTATTGACCAGAATGTGGGCGCACTTAAAGAATATCTCACAGATATAACCACTTCCCGCACTTACAACCGTTTTAAAGATAAAGTATGGAATTCGCTTAGTAAACGTGGGCGTTATGGAACGAAAACAAGACGTTTTATTCAGAAAATTGAAAATGCCATTAAACTTACCGTTTTTCGCCAGAGCAATATTTTCGAATCATTAAATTTTCGTTATTTCGGTCCGGTTGATGGGCACGATATTTACCGTTTACGTAAAGTTTTAAGCGACCTTAAAAATATTCCAGGCCCCAAGCTTCTTCATGTAATAACTATTAAAGGCAAAGGATTTGAACAAGCCGAAAAAGATCAGACCAAATACCACGCACCGGGACATTTCAACAAAAAAACCGGTGAAATTATTGTTCAACCCTGCACGCATAACGAACATACCAAATATCAAGTGGTGTTTGGTAAAACCATGATAGAACTGGCTAAAAACAATTCGAAAATTGTGGGCATAACTCCTGCAATGTCTAGTGGATGTTCGCTTAATCTTATGATGGCTGTGATGCCCGAACGTACATTTGATGTGGGAATTGCCGAACAACATGCGGTTACTTTTTCGGCAGGGCTTGCAGTTCAGGGGATGATTCCTTTTTGCAATATATATTCTTCGTTTATGCAACGCGCCTACGATCAGATTATTCATGATGTGGCATTGCAAAACCTTCCAGTAATTTTTTGCCTCGACCGAGGTGGATTGGTGGGCGAAGACGGAGCCACACACCATGGTGCATACGATTTAGCCTATCTGCGTTGCATTCCCAACATGATTGTATCGGCTCCAATGAACGAAGAAGAACTGCGAAACCTAATGTTTACCGCGCAAAGCGAAAATTACGGACCATTTTCTATCCGTTACCCCAAAGGACCGGGAGTTTTAGATACTTGGAAAACACCGATGCACAAACTTGAAATCGGAAAAGGGCGGAAATTAAAAGACGGAAAGGACTTAGCAATTCTCAGCATTGGACATGTCGGAAATTTCGTTACAGAAGCCATTGAAAATGCCGAAAAACAGGGCAAAAGCATTGCCCATTACGATATGCGCTTTTTAAAACCAATGGATCCGAATCTACTGAAAGAAGTTTTTGAACACCACACAAAAATTATTACGGTTGAAGATGGTACTATAATTGGCGGACTTGGAAGCGCAGTGCTGGAATATATGTCCGACAACAACCACAATGCGCATGTAATTCGCTTGGGCGTTCCGGATAAATTTATCGAACATGGAACACAACAGGAACTTTATGAAGAATGTGGCTACCATGTTGAAGGAATTGAAAAAGCCATTGAAAAAATTACAGAAAACAAAAACCATGAAAAAACCCAATAACCTGATTGTGTTAACAGCTATGGCTCTTTCCTTTTTTGCACTTTCGTGTGGAAACACAACCAAAAAAAACAATACTGAAAACGATAAAGATACGCTGACGGTAAAAGTTCCAGATTTTAATGCGGACTCAGCCTATTCGTACATAAAAAAGCAAGTCGACTTTGGTCCGCGCGTTCCAAATACTGAAGCGCATCGCAAATGTGCCGAGTATTTGGTTTCAAAATTAAAATCGTTCACGGATACCGTTATTGTGCAGGAAGCTAAGTTGAGAGCTTTTAATGGCACCATTCTTAATTCTAAAAATATTATTGCATCCATTAATCCGGAAACCAATAATCGTATTTTTATTTCGTCGCATTGGGATTCGAGGCCATTTGCCGACAATGATCCCGACAAGGCCAATCACAGCAAACCCATTCCCGGCGCAAACGATGGCGCAAGCGGTGTTGGAGTTATTATTGAATTGGCCCGAATGCTTAGCATTACCAAAGCCAATATTGGAGTTGATTTTGTACTTTTTGATTCGGAAGATTACGGACAACCCATCGCCAGTGCTATTGCTCCGGTTGAAGATTCATGGGGACTGGGTGCACAATACTGGTCCAAAAACCCACACCGCAAAGGCTATTTTGCAAAATATGGAATTCTGTTCGACATGGTTGGAGCCAAAGATGCCGTGTTTACTAAAGAAGGAACATCAATGAATTATGCACCCGATGTTGTGAAAAAAGTCTGGGATATAGCCATCCGCCTTGGCTACTCCGATTATTTTTCCAATACCCAAACCGGCGCACTTACTGATGATCACCTTTATGTAAACATGTATGCAAAAATCCCTACCATCGACATTATTCAACACGATTCAAAAACACAATCGGGGTTTTACGAAAACTGGCACACATTAAAAGATGATATGAATGGTATTGACAAAAGCACACTGAAAGTGGTTGGCCAAACCGTGGCAACTGTTATTTATCAGGAGAAATAAGTATTTTTTGGAGAAGGGATTTTCAATTCTAAAATCAAAAATCGTTAATCGATATTCGATATTTATTTATTTTGATTACAGAACGTAGAATTCAAACTCTTCAAAACGTCCAACATACCAAGCCTTGCTCTTAAAAATTAAATTTCTCAGTTTAATTTTTCAAATTCACTTGACTTTAATATTTTCATATTGTATATTTGAAGACATCTTTTTATTATGTGTAAACAGCAATTATTGATTACCCCCCCCCCCCCGTTTACAATTGTATACCAGTCAATTAACTATTACAATCTGCAATTTCCTTTTTCATTCCAGACTAACTTTTTTCATAAAACTTGTATTTCACTCTATAAATATTTTATTGGGAAGGAGGTGTAAACGCATTTATGTAAGTTAATTTCAATATCCTTTTCAATTATTCATTAATTTAATTACAAAAACTCTGGAAACAAAAACTAACAAAAAAGTTTTGCAATTGCAATTATTTATTTCTATTTTTGTATTAACAGTTCTACAAATACCAAAAATGACGAACAGTCAAACCTTTTATCTTGCTGCAAATACGGATTATAATGCCAGCAGTTCACAAAAAGCTGGTGTAATAAATACAGGTTGTGATATTCAAAAGTATAGTACAACAACAGATAAAATGAGTGTTTTTGTATGGGATGGTGAAAACCCGGGCTTTGCATGGAAATACTCTGGAACAAGCCCTACCAATGGAACCCTTGATATTGACGGAACAGGAGGCGGAGCTATAACGGATCCGGATGTAGTTCTTAGCCACGATGGTATGCTTGCATTAATTATTTACATTCAGGATAATCGATGTTATTTTGAAGCCAAAAAATATTCAAATGGGCAATTTGTTGACCACCAAAGCGCAACAGAGATAGGAACTTCTAATGAATGTACGAATCCCAATGTTGATATTGGTTATAATTACGGCTCTTCTACTGATTATGTGGCTGCAACATGGATTCAAGACAACAAAGTTATGGGCAGGGTTGGTGTAATTTCCTCAGGCAATTATTCCTTTACAAATAATGTCAGAGAAATTGCTGCTTCCGATAATTATTATACACCGGATGTTTGTATTTGGACAAATACAACAACTGCATATAATTACGTTACCTTTACATATATTTCAGGAGACCATAATGGCACCCACTACCTCTGTTATAATCAGGATTTTTATAACAACTTAACCGGAAATAATAGTTGGGCAGGTACAGAAACCCAACTTATGAGTGCTGATTCACCCAGCACTTTAGAAAAACCAAGAATTGCAGCTCCTATTTATACTACAGGGACTAACTTTTATTGGCATAACTTTCAAATTGTTGTTTTGTACAAGCGTATTGCTGATGGCACCACCTCCAGTATGATATATGGATTCAATAAAAAATTTAACCAATTAAATTCAAATGTTGGTATAAATTCAAGCCCGCTTATTTATGACTTTGAAAACAGGGATCCTGTTGTAACGTATGGTGGCGACAGAATTATTGTTTCATGGGTTTATTACGGCAAAAACATTACCGGTTATGACCCTAATGAAATTTTGTCGCGACAGTTGACCTGGGATGGAACTCCTGCTACAAATCAATATTATTCGGTAGTTAATTATTCGTTAAAGGGTGACCAGTTTGCTCCATCAGTTGCTGAACGATATTCGCCTACAAACGAAGTATTGTACTGCTTTTATGATAGTGAAGCTAGGTATATCAAATACAAACACAGTAATTACAGTAATATTTATCTAAAGCTGAGGCCAGATGCAGAAATGGACCTAACTATTTATCCCAATCCTGCAGCAAATAATTTCAGCATTTCAATACCCGACCTGGGTCTGGAATCAATCAATTACAGCATAGAAATTTTAAGCAATGCTGGGCAGTTGGTAAAAGAAATTAATATAACAGACTTTAGCTCCACAATTGATATAGCTGAATTGAACAAAGGTTTATACTATGTTAGAATAAATACAGGTGATAAGCCAATATTAAAAAAGTTGATTATTAGCCGTTAATTTTATTGATTATTATGAGGAAAATTAATTATCTCCCTTCATAGAATATTAATGAAGGGGGGTAATTATAATCAAATAATTAAAATAAATATATAAATGCGTGAATTCAAATACATAATTTTATTATTAATATTATTATTTACCAAGAGAGCAACATATTCCCAAGCTGTGGATATGATGGGTATGGATGTGCGGTTTGTTACCATTGAAGCAGATTCTGCTTTTTTAAAGTGTATGTTTTATGTAAGAGATTTTTCAAATTGCTCAAGATATCAAGGTTTTTGCGCTGGGGGTAATGGTGGAGCTATTAAAAATAATCCTGCATTAAATTACCTCACAACTCTTATTGAATTGAATATACCTGATGCGCAACAGTATCTGGCAGACGTGTCCTTATCATGCAACAATTGCAACTTACCACCAGTTTTTCCTGTTGGCTCCTTACAGGAAGCTGTTCAGATCTCGGATACTGTTTATATACCCAACGACCCACCACTAATTGACGGATGGGCAATAGAATTTCAAGCTGTTTGCAATAGAGATACTGTAATTGATAATTTTTTAATGCACACGCAGAATAGTCTAAGATCACATATTGTACTGGTCCGTATTTTTACTTACAAGATAAATGGGATACCAGTACTTAACAGCTCGCCAGTATATTACGAAAATCCTGTATATATTGTTTGTGCGGGTAAACACACGAGTTTAAATGCCGGTGCCTACGACCCCGACGGCGATTCACTGGTTTTCAGTTTCATAGAACCACTAGGTACAGTTCCTAGTTTAATTTACCCCTTGGGCTATATTTCTCCTTATGCACCTGTTATTGCGCCCGGATACAGCGGCAATAGCCCTTTGCCTTCGGCTCTGCAAAACCCTAACAATACCGGGGCAAGCCTGAATACTTCAACCGGTGAAATTACTTTTACTTCGTTCACCACTGGCGATTATGAGGCTACTGTTAAGGTAAAGGAATACAGGCAAGGAATTTTGTTATCAGAACAAATCCGAGACATTCGCTTTGTAATAATCAACTGCGATAGTATTAACAATGCACCTGAAATTGAACCGCTAGCAACCATTTACGATACCGTACTTGCAGGTACAAGTATTTGCCTTCCTGTAATGGTAAGCGATAACGATTACCTGGATCCGCCATGGAATACAGTACCGCAGCAAATAACAATTACTGCATCAGGAAATGAATTTGGCGCAGGCTATAACAGCACTACTTCAGGTTGTTCTTTTCCGCCATGCGCAACGCTGAATCCAAATCCGCCAATGAGTGTGATAACGGGCGATACACTCAACTTTTGCTGGCAGACAGATTGCAACCATGTTCAAGCCGGTCTTAGCAGCGCAACTTATGTTTTTACAATAAAAGCTCGCGATAATTATTGCCCACTTAATGCAGAAACAAGCAGAATGATTGTTATTACAGTTCTCGCTCCGCCCAAGTTACCATCAGCCGAATTGCATTGTGTTTCGGTTGACAGTGTTGGTCAGGTTGTTTTAAACTGGGTACCTGCAACCGATACGTTAAATAGTTTTATTTCTTATGCTATATGGCGTGCTGACAGCATTAACGGTGCTTATTCTGCAATTGGAACTGTCAGCAATATAAATTCAAACTCGTATTTTGATAATTCTGCAAACGCTTCTAACAATCAATATTCTTATTTTATACAGACATTATCCGGCTGCAACTATTCAGCAAATTCAGATACTTTGAGTAACATTTTACTTCATTTAAACAATAACGGAACAGCGGAGTTAAGCTGGAATCCTGTTCGTGTTCCGTTATTGTCCTCTTCAAATGTGTATTATCAAATTTACAGACGTATTTTGCCTGCACCTTGGCAATTGATTGATTCTACAATGTTTTTAAACTATATCGATAGCGTTTCTGCGTGCAATGAAACGGTTTGTTATCGTGTGGAAATTTATGATTCTGTTGGTTGCGTTTCTTCCTCAAACCACCAGTGCAGCTTGTTTTCTGATATTTTTGCTCCACCAACAGTTCTGCTCGACAGTGTGAGCGTGACTTCTGCCGGTAATGCTATAATAAGCTGGCATCCCCTTACTACTCCCGATGTAATTGGTTACTGCATTTACATGGATAATGGGTCGGGCTTTGTAATGATTGATACGGTTTGGGGGAATAATTCGAGTTCATATATAAATTTAAATTCTGTGGCCTGTCAGCAATCCGAATGTTACAGTATAACAGCATTCGACAGTTGTGGGAATTCAAGCCCATTAAGTGAAGCGCTTTGTACCATTAATTTAAATTTGTTCACCGTAAATTGTCAAGAGGATATTTCATTGAATTGGAATTATTACAATGATTCTTCAATAGATTCATATAGCATTTACAGTTCTGTAAATTCTTCTCCTTTTGCTTTGGAGCAGGTTGTATCTCCATCCAATAACATGTACACTGATACATCTGTAATTTCTGGTTTACAGCATTGTTATTTCATTCGAGCCAATACAAATAATGGTTCATCAACATCTTGTATTCGTTGTGTTGTTGCAGGTTTGTTCGAGAAGCCGGATTATAATTATTTAAGATTGGTTACAGTAACAGGTGTTCATGGTTCTGAATTGCGAATATTTTCTGATACCAGCGCAGATATTAATTATTTTAAAATTTTAAGAAAAAATTCAATTTTAACGTTCGATTCAATAGGTTTTTTGTTGAATAATAATCAGATTAATCAAACGTATTTTGATTTAGCAGTTAATACAGAAAATCAGGCTTATCAGTATAAGATTGTTTCTATTGATGGTTGTGGTAACTCCGATACTTCAAATTTTGGTACCACAATTTTATTAAAAGCAGAAGCAAGAGAAGATTTTGTAAACAAATTAGTATGGAATGAATACAATTATTGGACAGTTGGTGTTCAAAAATATGTTGTTTCGCGTTATCTAGATGGTGTGTTTAATTCAGATATTGAAGTTATAAATTTGGGCTCGCCTTTCTATGAATATTTGGATGATGTTTCCGAATTTTATGATAGCAATGGCGAGATTTGTTATTTAATAAAAGCGATAGAAAATGAAAATGACTCCATAACTCAAACTCAGGACACAAGCATATCAAATATTGTGTGTGTACAGCAACTTCCGCATATTTTTATTCCAAACGCATTTCATCCCGGAGGATTAAACAATGTGTTTTTTCCGGTAATATATTTTGGAAATATTACAGAATATAATTTAATGATTTTTACGCGATGGGGAGAGCAAATATTTGAAAGTTCCACTGTCTCTAATGGGTGGGATGGCACTTACAAAGAAAATCCGGTTCAGCAAGGAGTGTATGTTTATCGATTGATGTTTAAGAATAATAACGGAGACTTGATTTCAAAAATCGGTTCGGTAACTTTAGTGCGGTAGCAAAGCAATTTCGCAATTTCTAACATCAGAAAATGATGTTCCTTTTTTTAAGTTTTCTGAACTCCGAATTTTGAATATTAACCAGCTCGCTCGGATTTGCAATCCGAGTGTTATTGCTGACCGCCAAATCAATTTAAATTAAATTCATTCATAACGCAATTAAACAAATTACTAAATTTCTGTTAGTTTTGGGAAATAGAAAATATGAGTAAAACGTAAAACACAATGCACTTTTCCCTCCCACAAACCTCAAAAGACGCCACCCACGTGCTCTTTAAGACTTTTGAGGTTTCCGAAACAAAACTACTACTTCAGCATTTTACCAGAAACCATCTATAACAAAGTATTCGCCAGATTTGCCAGCTCGCTTCGCTCCCAGCTCGCTCGGATTTGCAATCCGAGTGTTATTGCTGACCGCCGAAACACCTTAAATTAAATTCATTCACAACGCAATTAAACAGTTTGCCTGCGCTATTGCCCGCGTTGGGATTTGAATTTAATCTTCTCAAAAACCCCTGCCTCGCCCAAGTCAGTTCGAGTAGAACGTTTCGAAGTGCTAACGAAGAAAATTTTATACCGAATGGCTAACATGATAATCAAAACAATTTAAAAAGTAATTGTTTTGAACTGTTAGTCCATCGGCATAACCAAACCAGACAAAATATTTCATTTTAATCATCTTGTTGGCGGTTTGGTATTACATCGAGAACGACCTAATCTGAGTTTCCCTCCCACAAACCTCAAAAGACGCCACCCACGTGCCCTCTAAGACTTTTGAGGTTTCCGAAATAAAACTATTAATTCAGCATTTACAACAACTCATTTACAACAAAGTATTCGCCAAATTCGCCAGCTCGCTTCGTTCGCCTTTTTCTAATTTAATATGCGCATAAATCGGGTGATGTTTTATTTTATCAATTAAATACGACAATCCATTACTCTGTGAATCGAGATACGGTGTATCAATCTGGAAAATATCGCCGGTAAAAATTATTTTTGTATTCTCCCCTGCTCTTGTAATAATGGTTTTTACTTCGTGAGGCGTTAAATTCTGCGCTTCGTCCACAATAAAACAAATATTGGAAAGGCTACGGCCACGGATGTAAGCCAAAGGAGTGATTACGAGTTTTTCGCTTTCAACCAATTCATTTATTCCCTTAAATTCTTTGTCCTTTTCGCTGAACTGATGTTGTATCATTTTCAAATTGTCCCAAAGCGGCTCCATGTAAGGGTTTAGCTTTGATTTGATATCGCCAGGCAAAAAACCAATATCTTTATTGCTCAGCGGAACAATGGGTCGGGCCAGATAAATCTGTTTGTATTCTTTTTTCATTTCCAGCGCACCAGCAAGCGCAAGTAGCGTTTTTCCAGTTCCCGCAACTCCTTGAATGGTTACCAATTTAATATTCGTATTTAATATTGCATGAAGAGCAAAAACCTGTTCTGCATTGCGTGGTGTAATGCGGTATGCAGAGCGCTTTTCGAGGCGTTCAATCTGGTTGCTGATTGGATTATAAAAAGTAAGAATTGAGGTTTTATCGCTTTTCAGAATAAAATAATGATTTGGAATTGGATTTTTAAGTTTAAGATCGGCCGGAGTGCAAAACCCATGCTGATAAATCATGTCAATAACCTCAGGACTTACGCCACTAATAACTGTTTTTCCCCCATATAGCGACTCAAGGTTTTTTATTTTCCCTGTTTCATAATCCTCTGCTGTAAGATTCAGTGATTTGGCCTTTAAGCGCAAATTCACATCTTTGCTTACGAGAATAACTTTTTTGTCGGGATTTTCTTCAGATAAAGTCAGCGCAGCATTTAAAATTCTATGATCCACTTTGTCTTCACCAAAAACTTTTACAGCATCCACCTTCCCACTTCTGCCGTTTTCGTTCATTACTACCTTGAACTTCCCTAGTTTTGTGGACCCAAGAGAATTCCAATTTTGCAGCGATGCATTTAGCGAAAGTTTATCCAATATGCGAATAAACTCGCGGGCTTCGAAATTTTTTGTATCGTTTCCTTTTTTAAAATTATCTAGTTCTTCGAGCACCGAAATAGGAATGGCAATATCGTTGTCATCAAAACTCCTGAATGAGTTATGGTTGTAAATGATAACTGATGTGTCCAGCACAAATATTTTTTTGTTGTTAGAGGCTTTGGGTTTTTTAAGCATAGCAATCTTTTTTTAGTTAAAGAACTTTTTATCAGCCATAAAATTAATTTATAATTTTGCAGTTGGAAATATGAATTTCTAAAGATTTGCACTAAACATTGTTAATAATAGCACATACCACTGATTATGAATTTCCTTGCACATTTATATTTGTCAAATAACAACAGGGAAATTATGGTAGGGAATATTCTTGCCGATTTTTCAAAAGGAATAAAAAGTAAAAATATTCCATCCGAAGTACAAAAAGGCATTGAAATTCATAGAAAAATTGATGCATTTACTGATAATCATCCACAAGTTACACTTTCCAAGCATATACTGCAGCCGAAATTTGGGCATTATTCCCCAGTAATTGCCGATGTTTTTTTCGATCATTTTCTAGCAAAAAACTGGACTAATTATTCCACTGAATCGCTTGAAAATTTCGCAAATAAGGCCTATCAAGCTTTGAAAAGCTACCGAAATCTTTTCCCCTTACGCTTTCAACAGGCGCTTGTATATGGTCGTTTCAGGAAAGTTCTTGTTTCATATAAAGACTTCAGCGGAATCGACAAGGCTTTTAACCGTATGCTTTTTCGCACACAATTTGATTCTAACCTGAAACTTGCTGCTGCTGAACTTGAAAAAAATTATTCAAAATACGAAAACAATTTCAAGCTCTTTTTCCCCGAATTGATTGATTACGTGAATAACGATAATTGACATTTGTTAAATTTGAGTTAATTTTTTGAATACGAGGCCAACAATGGGTAACTTTGTAAAAGTTATACTTATGGCGTGAAATTGATTTTTAAAAATATTATTCCGTTATTTATTTTGCTGGCATTTCTGGTGTCGACAAATGGCATGCTTGTTTACCATCACTTTTGTGCGTGCAACCAAAAATCGTATATAGCATTAATGGTTGACCGTGATTGCTGCACAGGTATGAATCAAAATACCAAGTGCGAAAATGAGAGTTGTTGCCATTCAATTAAACATCACGCAGATAAGGAAATTCAAAACCCAGAATCGTGCAAAAAGGACATTGCATTTTACAAGATTTTGAATTTCAACAATTCTGAGTATTCCAATATTTCTATTAGAATTTTTTCTCCAGAAATCTTTAACACAATTGCCAACTATTTTCCGTCGAAAAATTTATATTCCAGCCCTCCTTTCCGACCACCAATCGTAATTCCCAAGTTCAATTTTCAAGTTTTATTTAACACATTTCTGATCTGATATTGTGCCGATTTACTATTGGCAAAATCCTTATTTTTTAAAATTAAATCAGATCGTTATGTTAAAATTTAAATATTTATTCACCCCTTTGCTACTGCTGGCATTACTTCCGGTTGCGCATGCTCAGAATTTAACAGGCACAATATCAGAGCTGGATAGCAAAAAGGAACAAATTCCACTTCCAGGTGCGAATATGCGATGGCTTGGAACTACATTGGGTACCGTTTCGGATATTAACGGGAGCTTTAGTTTGCAAAAACAAAAAACAGGAATTCTTAAACTTATAGTAAGTTATATTGGTTACCGCACGGATACCATTACCATTCCTGAAAATCAGACAGAAATAAAAATTCTTCTTGCGTCATCGACCGATCTTAAAGAACTTTTAATTCACGGAAACCTTGAAGGCACTTACATTTCGAAAATACAACCCATTTATACGCAGGTAATAACAGGAAGCGGATTGCAAAAAGCAGCATGCTGCAATCTTTCCGAAAGTTTTCAAAACAGTGCTACTGTTGATGTTTCATACTCTGATGCCGTTACCGGTGCAAAACAAATTCAAATGCTTGGCCTTGCAGGTGTTTACAGCCAAATATTAACCGAAAACATTCCTTCAGTTCGTGGACTGGCAACCACTTTTGGATTGGGATATATTCCCGGGCCTTGGATGGAATCCATACAGATTTCGAAAGGTACAGCTTCCGTAATCAATGGAAATGAGTCTACCACCGGACAAATAAATGTAGAATTCAAAAGTCCGCAGGATACCAAAGAAAAATTCTATGTGAACCTATATGGCAACAATATGGGCAAAGCAGAAGAAAATATGAATTTTAAGACGAAAGTCAGCAAAAACGCAAGTACCATGCTGTTGGTTCACACCGAAAAACAGTACAGTGAAATTGACCACAATCAGGATATGTTTCTCGATTACCCAATGCTATCGCAGGTGAATGTAATGAACAGATGGAATGTTCATATTCCAGGCAAATTAGAATCAAAAACATCCATAAGTGTTCTTTCAGAAGACCGTGTTGCGGGCCAGACTTTTAAACATATTGCTGATGACAGCACTTTGCAGCCACTCTATAAAATTGATGTAAAAACCAACAGGTTTCAGTTTTCTACAAAAAACGGATTTCTGTTTAAAAAAGTCGGCCGGAGTATCGGAACCATTCTTTCCGGAACGTATCACGATCAAAATTCATTTTTTGGCAAAAACACCTATTCTGGTCTTGAGAAAAGCTTTTATATGAACCTGATTTATGCGGATATCATTGGAAACACCAACCACAAAATAAATACTGGATTAAGCTACCAGTATGATAATTATTCGGAAAATTTCAACGATTCCGCATTCGCAAAAACCGAACATCTTCCAGGAGCATTTGTACAATATTCATATAGCTACTTGAATCTTCTTACTGCTATCGCTGGATTTCGCTACGATTACAATTCAATTTACGGTTCCATGTTCACCCCAAGATTTCATTTCAAATATACGTTAAGCGAAAACACTTCTATAAGAGGAACCATGGGAAAAGGATACCGTGTTGCAAATATTTTTCCTGAAAACTCCTCAATTCTGGCTAGCTCAAGAAAACTGGTGGTTCTTGAAAACTTAAAACCTGAAGAAGCATGGAATTACGGAATCAACCTTTCCCGAACGTTTAACATTTCTAAAAAGGAAGCAACATTCAGCCTTGATTATTATCGTACTGATTTCTTAAATCAGGTAATTGTGGATATGGACAGAAACCCCAGCAGGGTATATTTTTACAACCTAAAAGGGGCTTCCTACTCCAACAGCATTCAGGCTGAATTCATCGCAAAGCCATTCAATCGTTTTGAAGTAACCGCTGCATTGCGCTATAACGATGTAAAAATGACCATAAACGATTCGCTGGTTCAGAAACCTTTTGTGAGCAAATACAAAGGAATTCTTGCATTTTCGTACAGCACGAATCTTAACAAATGGAAATTTGATGCCACGCTGCATTACAATGGCACAAGCCGGATTCCCGATACCCGCATGAATCCTGAAAAATATCAGCTTCCTGCCACATCGCCCGCGTATTTTCTCCTATTTGCGCAAGTTACAAAAAAGTACAAAAACTGGGATTTTTATGTCGGCGCCGAAAATATAACCGGATTTACTCAAAAAAATCCTATACTTGCAGCTGATGATCCTTATGGAACATACTTTGACACTTCCCTGATTTGGGGACCCATAACAGGCAGAATGCTTTATGCCGGAATTCGATTTAAAATTACTGAACTTTAAAAATTAAAATTATGAAAACAGAAACAATAAAAATTAAAAACATGGAATGCAATGGTTGCGCTCGAAATGTAAAAAATGCGCTCATTGATTTACCGGGAGTTACGGATGTAAGACCTGATCTGGAAACATCAACCGTAAGCATTGATTTTAACGGCGACGAAAACTTGTTGCCAGTATTCCGTCAGGTACTAGAAGAATCAGGATATCCTGAAGATAATTTATAAATTTTAAATACAAACACTATGAAAACAATAACAAAAGTAAGTTTACTGATCACCGTGATTGGTTTACTTTTTTCGATTCCTTTAAACGCTCAGGATCAGGGAAATTCCGCTGACCTAAAAGTAAAATCTTCTGTAATGTGCGGAAGTTGCAAAGCGCGCGTAGAAAAAAACATGGCTTATGTAAAAGGCGTAAAAGCTGTGTCGGTCGATTTGCCAACTAAAGAAATAGCAATTACCTACAACCCGAAAAAAACCACACCTGAAGAACTCAAAACAGCCATTACAAAAATTGGATACGATGCCGATGGCTTACCCGCTGATTCTGTTGCTTATTCGAAACTTCCGGCATGTTGTAAAAAAGATGCAGCTCCGCATGAATAGTGGTTTAGTGCAATAGGAAACAAGTATTTCAAATTGCACCATTGGTTAGAAATAAATTTTCTAAATAATACCAATTCTTTATTCAAAGTAGTACAAAGACTCTTTTGAATTTTAGAATTGTAAATGCCGATCGACAATATATTTTAATTTGAGTTTTTGGATTATAATATATTGCGAATCGGTATAAATTTCCTAAATCGTTTTATTACATTTTTTATTATTGGAAATTTCATGATTTTAAGAAAAATAGCCAGCACAAATTATTGATTCGTGCGATTTTTTTTACCATTTATCTGACATTTAGTACACATTATCTGACACTATTAATCGTTTTAGTGATGTGTTAATCTACATATTTAATCAACCTGTCTAATACTTTTTATAGTTACGTAGTAATTAATTATTTTTGTTTTCCTTATTTAATAACAAATATTGCGAAAATGAAACTACGAATTACCCTAATCAATCTTGCTCTAATTTTTCTTGCTGCATTAACTACAAATGCTCAAAAATCAGAAGATTTAGATGCCATTCAAATCGATAAAAATGTTCAAACAGCATTGGATGACAATTATTCTTCTGCAAAACCCTATTTTGATGCAGCCTATATTGCTTTTCCTGATGTCCCAAAAGGAATACTTGAAGCAATTTCATTTCACTATACACATTTTCGGCTCATTACGGCACAAAGCCCGGAGAGTTGTGTTGGTCTCCCACGAGTTTATGGAATCATGGGTTTAACTCTCGACGGTAAAAATTATTTCAGAAACAATTTACTGCTGGTGTCGGCGCTAACAGGTTATTCTGCTCAGCAAATTGCAGAAGATCCGGCAATTAATGTTAAAGCATTTGCAGCAGCCATCGATTCCCTTCGAAAACAGCACGGAATAACTTCACAAAATCCTCTGGATTTTAAACAGATATTTATTGACCTTTCCGAATTAAATATCGACAGCACCAATATTGTGAATGACTATGTAATGAGTTTATATTTGAACTCGGTATTTTCGTTTTTAAACAACACGAAATATCAGAAGCATTACGGTTTTCCAGCATACAACATTGATATAAAGTCATTTTTTGGAGAAGAAAATTACAAAATTATAAATGATCCGTTTACCCGATTGGATAAGGGATTGGTGAAAACAAATAATGGCAGCACTTACAAACCTATGGGTATTAAAGTTTCTTGCCCCGATTATCCTTTCAGCCTTTGTAATTGGGTGTCAACAACAAATTTCAGTTCCAGAAGCGGGACAGCAATTTCAAATTTAGTTATGCATACCGTTCAAGGGAGCTACACTGGTTGTATAAGCTGGTTTCAAAACACCTCCGCAAGCGCGTCAACTCAATATGTCGTTGCTTCAAACTCAGCGAATGCAGGCAAAATCTGCCAGATGGTGCTGGAATCAAACAAAGCATGGCATGTAACCACAGAAAACCCTTACACCATAGGATACGAGCACGAAGGTTATGTTGACGACGCATCGTGGTACACATCGCTTATGTATCAGATTTCTGCTGATTTAAGCAAAGATATATGCACCCAATATGGAATAAGTAAATTACGAACTTTTTTTGCCGACACTTTAGACAATGGTACTGCTCATGATAGTGGACTGTATGATCTGGGAGGTGTTTCAGGATGTACAAAAATACGAGGACATCAGCATTATACGGGACAATCACATACCGATCCGGGACCAAACTGGAACTGGAATTACTATTATAAGCTCATGAACGTTGGAACTGCAGTTACCACTTACACGGCATCTTCAGGAACATTTACCGATACTGGCGGCGCAAGCGCAAACTACAGTGATGATGAACGCAAATTCTATCTAGTTCAGCCTGCTGGAGCTTCGAGCGTAACGCTTACGTTCACTGCTTTTGATCTTGAGGACAATTGGGATTACATGTACATCTACAATGGCAATACAGAATTTTCACCATTAATAGGACGCTACAATACAACAAGTCCGGGCACAGTTACCGCAACAAGTGGGAAAATGCTCATTGAATTTCGTTCCGATTGCGCAACAAATGCTTTGGGCTGGGCTGCAAACTGGACTTCTGTTGCGCCTGATGCGATAGCTCCAACCACTGCAATTGCCGTTACAGGAAACTGGCAAACACAAAATTTTACTGCTAATTTTACCGATGCAGATAATGTTGGGGGAAGTGGTCTTGAAAAAAGCTATTATCAGGTTTTGGAATACAACGGAACTGAGTGGGGCGCAAATTACAACAATGGATTTTTAGCAGATAATTTCGATTCTTACAATTCCACA
>JBBQSF010000062.1:0-16754 GCA_038214085.1 Bacteroidales bacterium
AAGTTTGTTTGCTCCCATAAAAGTCAGGATTGTTCATGTTATGAATGATGAATTTTTTCACATCGGATGAACATGAAAACTGCTGCGTTGAATCGTCCTTAATTTCTCTAAGAACAATTTTTTTTACGCCTGGTTCTATCTTATATAAACTATAACCTGGCAATAGAATACCTTTACAGTTTAGAAACTTTTCATCACCAATAATTGATATATGTCCAGTGTATCCAATGGTGTCCGTTTCTGTGTTTCCAAATTTTTCATAAATATTGTATAAAAAATCATCTTTTTTTGTTACCCTGTAGCTGTTATTGCTTTGACTGTGGTTGCTCGGGCTTTCACTTTCCCATAAACCCAGATAAAGTTTATCAACTTTTACCGAAGGCTCATCAATTGGATATTCAGTAATTATTGGGCAACCGTAGAAAAATATCAGTGCAAAAGAAAGAAGCGATAGAAAAAAGACTTTTTTTATTTTTATCATTGTTGAAATTAATTTTCTATTTCAGAAAAAGGTCGGATTGAAATTTAGTAAAAAAGGAATGTTAAAAAAAACCAAACGATTATTGTTTTGACCAGATCCGAGTATTCAGATTAAGGTCGTCAACAATTTTAATAAGGACGGCAATTTCATTGTAAAAGCCTTTAATAATATCTGTATTTAGAGCGCTCTGGTTCATTTTTGGATTAAAATAATCATAGTCAGTGTAAATAGCAAGGCAAACCTGAGAATTTAAAAATGAGAAGTATATTTTTTTATTGAATTTTTGTTTTAATTCAACACAGCGCTTCATAAAATCAGGAGAAAGCAGGTAACGAGCTTCAACCTGATCATTGCTGTAAACTTTGAAATTCTTTTCAAACTCGGGATCTTCCATATATACCAACTGATCGCGCATCAGATTCATTTTTTGGAATATTTTTGCAAGAAAGCCAAAAGTTTTTTCTCCTGAATCGGGCAAAACAACAGTTCTTCCTTTAAAATCTTTATTAAAATCTGCGATGAGAAAAAGTCCTTTGAAAAAAGTATGGTATTGTGTGCGTCCTTTACTGTCGGTGCTACGGTATTGTGCATTCAATTCAGAAAATTCAATCATGGTTTTATTTACCATTCCAGCCACATAATCTTCGCCAGTGTAGCGATCGGGATGTGTGAGGAAAATTTTACTAGCCATAAATTTTTCTTTGGCAATGCAAGAATCCTTGTAATAGCTTAGATTTGGATTAATGGCTTTTATCAGCGGACTGATTACAATATCCTTGTAAGCTTTCTTGTATTTTTTTGTAATGTTCATGGACACTACAATTACAACGATTCCTAAAACCACAAAAAATATCAGGCCTACAATAATGAATTCAATAATTACTGAGCCTAGAACAAACAGTAAAATGCTAATCCCGAAAAATCCAAGAAGCCATAAAGCTTTTTTTTTGCGCTGTTTCAGTCTTAGCGTTTCAAGTGATTCTAAATGTGGATCGACTTCAGAAATAATTTGTTCAAAAGCGTTCATTCAAAATGCAATTATGAATTAAAAAGACTTTTCACATTCACAGTTTCTCTTTCTTCTTGTGGTATTTCGAAGGAAACTCTTCGCTTGTATCCGAACATTCCGGCGAAAATATTGGTAGGAAACATTTCCACAGCATTATTGTAATCATAAATGGCAGCATTAAAAGCGCGGCGTGCTGCAGAAATCTGTTCTTCAATTTCATTTAGCGAAGCTTGCAATTGTAAAAAATTCTGGCTTGCCTTAAGTTCAGGGTAATTTTCAACGGCAATTTTGAGCTTACCCAATACTCCGGATACCTGATTTTCCATTTGAAAGCGATCGGCATCGTTCATGTTTTCATTCATCAAGCCGCTACGAAGTTTTGTTACATCTGTAAGCAATCCTGATTCAAAAGTCATATATTGTTTTACCGATTCAACCAAATTGGGAATCAAATCCCTTCTTTTTTTAAGCATCACATCGGTTGAACTGAAAGCATATTCAACTTTATTCTTTCTATTTACCAAGCTGTTGTATGCAATAATTCCTATAAGCAGAATTATGCCGGTAATTACCAAAACTATATATAATCCAAACATAATTTTTTAATTTTATAAATTAGTACGGGCAAATATAATGCATTTATACTTTCAGAACAAAATTTTCATCGATATAAAGAAGAAATTTTTCGCTGACAATATAACCCATCTCAGTTAACGCTTCTGCGTATTCATTTAACTGTGATTTATGGTGGTCATTTTTTTTGCCAGTTTTGTAATCAATAATTATAGCTTCTTTATCTTTGAAAACAATTCTGTCCGGGCGCGCTGAGTGTCCTGATTTTAATATAATTTCAGCTTCAGCTTTGTAGTCAACGTTTGGACTGAAACATTCCGAAATCATTGGATTTTCAAGCATTGCAACTAGTTTTTGATTCATTATTGAGGCATCATCAACAGTCATTATTTTTTTATCCACCAAACAGTCAATTTCTTTTTGAATATCTGATGAGGTTTTAATCCTAGAAAGAACGTAATGTGCAAGGGTTCCCCAAGATATATTTCCTTCCGGATTTTCAGGAGTCCACGACTCTGCTGCTCTTTGCCTGAGATGCAATTTGTTTTGTGATGTGTTTAAGTCGAAAATCTTCATAGTACCAATGCTTTCAGCAGGTTCTTCTTTTTTTTGTTTAGGCTGCATATTTCCAAATTCAATTCTATTGCTTTCCGAATCTTTGATTCCGATTGAATTTGCAAAAGCACTTATAAGACTAGGTACAGATATGGTTTCGCTTTTTCCAGCGGGAGTAGTTATTACATATAGGTTTTCTGAAGCTCTTGTAAATGCTACATAAACGATATTTACAAGATCAAGTGTTGCCTTATCTGTTTCATTGTAATATGCATCAGCATGTGAAGTTTCAAGGATATCTTTTGTATTGCTGATAAGTGCTACAGGAAGTTCGGGCAATTCGCCGAAACCATCGTGTATCCATACAAGATTTTCAGATTTTTTTACTGATTCCGTTGCAAAAGGATAAACCACAACCGGAAATTCAAGGCCTTTTGATTTGTGAATGGTCATGATTCGCACTGCTTTTTTGTTATCCGGAATATTAACTGATCTTTTAGCGCCTTTAACTTCCCACCATTCCAGGAATGAATTGAGCGAACTGCCGTGCTTAATTGTATATTCTTTAATTACATCAAGTGTACACAAAATAAAAGGATCTGCAGTTTTTTCGATATTGAAAATCTCTGTAATGTTTTCCGCAAGTTCATAAAGCGGAAGGGATTTTAGAAAGTCTGTTTTAATTTTATATCCGTATTTGTTCAGCAAACTGAACAATCCATTGTTGATTTTTTTTGCAGTTGTATATTCTGATAGAATTTCTTCAAGAGAACAATGCTCAATCTTTTTATTTTGCACTAAATAATTTAGTATTTCGAGTGCTGCTGGTTCATCTTTTATGTTTAAAAGAATTCTGAAAAATGCAATAATAAAGCCTGTTTCAGGGTTTTCACCAATGAGGAGCGATTCATCAGTTACAACATCTATTTCTTTGCTGAGCAGGTGTTTTGCAATTCTTCCTGCATTGCGGTTCGATCTGCACAAAATGGCAATATCACCGGGTTTAAATAAATTTGCTTCAGATTCATGAATAATTTCTTCAATACGCGAAAAATTATAATCGGAGAAATTAATTTCATCATTGCGCCCAGCATCAAACCTATCGATACACACATAGCCACCCTTTGCTGATTTGCTGAATTGTTGAGCGCAATTATCGTAAATTTTTTGCAAACTTTCGGGAAGGCTGGTTTTAACAAAATCAAAAAAACTGTTATTAAACAAGATAACCTCAGGTAACGAACGATAATTCATCAAAAGAAATTTTTCTTCGTAATTGCGCTTAAGACTTTCAGCACGGGCTTTAGAATATAAATCGGAACTGTCAATATTTAATTCGGGAAGCGCTGCAAATTGCTCTACGTCGCCGTTTCGCCATCGGTAAATGGCTTGCTTGCCATCGCCAACTATCATGTTGAAATTATTTGTTGATAGTGAGTTTTCAAGCAATGGCAGCAGGTTTGTCCATTGCAGGGCAGAAGTATCCTGAAACTCATCAATCATATAATGGCGATAGCGTTCGCCAATTCTTTCGTAAATGAATGGTACTGGCTGGTTCAGAACAATCGAAGCTATCTTTTTATTGAATTCAGAGATGGGGAGAATTCCTTCGTCCTTTTTAATTTCTTCAACAATTTTTTGAATTTCATTTAAAACAGCAACGGGATAAATATTTTTGAAAATCAACTGATACAACTTAAATCCGGAAAAATGTTTCTCCGCATAGTTATGTATTTCATTATAACAATCAATCAGTTTATCTTTTACTGTATTTATTGCTGTTTCATCGCTTGCAGTGGCTTTAGCCGAAGTCCATTTGTTCTCATCAATTGTTTTATTTACATAAGAATTTCCTTGTGGATTTGCATCCGGATAGGCAATAATTTTTCTGAAATAATTCACAATACCTTTTTTTCCATAATAAAATACTTCATCGTCAAGGTGCAGCGATTCAAATATTGTGTTGCCACGTAATGCAATTTCATTGATAACAGTGCGGTATTTATTTAGAATTGTATTGAGGCGGGATCTGAAATTTAGAAAATCAGATATAGAAATATTGCTCAACTGATTAAGGTGTTGCTGTGTATTTTCTTTAGTAATAATGGTTGCAAACTGAATCAAATCATTTTCTATGTTCCAGTTTTTTTCTTCATCAGCGCGCGATTCAGTGAATTCAACAAGAATTTTTGTAAGGGCTTCTTCGCTTCCAGCTTTGTTGATTAGCAATGCCACAGCATCAGAAAGCAGCCTGTCGGTATCCATTTCCACTTCAAAATTCTGAGGAATTTTTAGATCATGCGAAAAGCTACGGATTACGCGGTGTACAAAGCTATCAATAGTGCTGATGGCAAAATCGGAATAATTATGAAGTATAAGAGAAAGTGATTTTTCTGCATTTTTAGATAATTCTTTCTCAGAAAGCTTAGTGTTTTCAAGCAGTTCGGGAAGCAAAAATTTAAAAGTATTTGTTTCCTTGTCAAAAGGATATTGGGCTAGGGCTTTTAATTCGCGGATAATCCGCTCTTTCATTTCTGCTGCAGCTTTATTGGTAAAAGTAATTGCCAGAATTCTTTTGTAGTTTTCGGGTTCGCATAAAATCAGCTGAAGGTATTCTTTTACCAGTGTGTAGGTTTTGCCTGATCCTGCGGATGATTTATATACTGTAAAAGACATTGATTTGGTTTTTTATAAAGATAGTTTATTTTAATCTAACCTGAAATTTTAATTCCAATCCATTTTTAAGATGTTGATTAGAAAAATATGATGTGTCCTTTGAAATTTCTGCTGAATAAATCATCCCTGAAGCAGGTAATGGATTTAGTTCAATAGTTGAATGATTATTATTTGGCTGTTTCAGTATTGCTATTCGCTCATCATATGTTTTTGAATATGCAAATACAATTTTTGTCTGATTCGCTAAATTATATGCATTAATAAAGCAAAGCGAGATTGTGGAGAAAAAGAGAATACCTTTCAATAATTTGTTGCCGATTCTAATATTTTGGCCAATTATAAAGAACAAGATACTAAAATAAAGGATAGTAAAAATTGAGATAGGAAAAAGAGCTCTATAAGCGCCAATATCCTGAGTTTTATAAGTTATAGGTAATTGATACAAATAAATTGCAGACAAATAAAATATTGTTAGCCATACCATTTTTCTTTTCCAATTCATATCTATGGCTATTTTCTTAAATACAGATCCTAAATATACCGATGGTAAACTTAGAATTATTGTAAATGGGATTATAGATGGCAGTTTTTTTAAAACGATAATTCCAGTCATTTTGATATTTGATAGTAAAGCTATCCAAACATTAGTTTCATGAAAGAAAGTTTCTCTATTCCTATTGCCCTGCCCCATGTATAGAATGATAAAAGCTGTTAAGCAAAAAAGTGCTGCTAAAACACAGCGAGTAATAATATACTGCTTTGGAATATTAATTGGTAAAATATCAAAGCGTGTAAGAAATATAATTAACATTAATAAAAGCAAGACCATTAATGCAAGAGGTTCACAAGAACCACCAATGTATGCAAAAGCAAAACAACCCAAAAATTTAAGCCATATTTTGCTTTCTCGATTTATTATCCAAGCTGAACCAAAAACCAACATTATTACACTCCAAAGATAAGTGCATGAAGCACAAAGCCAGAACCACGTTTCATTTATTTTGAATGTAGAAATAAAGATAATACTAACAATATAAATTGAAATGTTAATTTGAAACCATTGGTTAAAATGATGATTTTTATCTAAGTATTTTATCGTGTTTTTAATCAATAACTTTATAGCTAACGTAAAAATTATTAAGTTAAATAATCCGAAGAAAAATAGCGTATGTTTATTGAATTGGATTAGTGTTAAAACCAAATGATTAAGGAAGACAGAAGCATATCTTGTACTCCATGAATTATATTCAATAAAAGTACCATTTAAAAGACCAAATTGTTTAATGTTTGAAAGAAAATGAAAATCATCAGCTGCGAGACGGTTGTTTATGCAAATAGTAATATAAAGCAATAAAAAGAATGTATTGCTAGTAAGAAGTAAAATGTTAATTAATTTTGACTTTTTCAATAAACAACTAGTATGAAGAGTGAATTGCAACAGTAAAAACAAAAATACTAATTTTTTGCAAGCACAATAAATTAGCTTATATTTGTCAATTAAAGATCGATAACACATGAAGAAAGCATTTTCTAAAGCTATAATAGCTCTGCTGCTTATAGGATTTGTTTTAACCGCTTGTAAAAAAGATCCTGAAATCCCCAATCCTGATAATACATATCATCCGACACCTTATACTATTTCAATTCCAAAATACTTTCCAAATTTGTTAAATATCCCTGCCGACAATCCAATGACAGTGGAAGGTATTCAGCTTGGGCGCTATTTATTTTACGATGGGCGTTTATGCGGCAAACAGGATACTTTGATGTCCTGTGGTACATGCCATTTAGCACAGTACGGGTTTGAAAATAATAATGGTTTCGCTTATGGAGTTACAGGTATTAAATCACACCATGTAATGCTGCCCTTGATTAATGTTGTGTTTAATTCATCCGGATATATGTGGAACGGAAAACTATTTGTAGGTAATCCCGCTTTTGGTTCAGCAGGAGCTTATGGCGGAAACCTTGAAGATTTTTGTTGGATGGGTGTCATGGCGCCACACGAAATGCATAGCGATACCAACAGTGCAAAAGCTGCAATTCAGGCTATTGCTCTGTATCCTCCAATGTTTGAAAAGGCTTTTGGCTCTAGCGTTGTTACATTTAAAAATATTTCCAGAGCCATTGCGCAGTTTATCCGCACTCTTATTTCCTCTGATTCAAAATTTGATAAATATTTAAGAGGCGAAGTAAATCTTTCTGCTCAGGAATTAAATGGCTATGTTATTTTTAATACAGAAAAAGGGGATTGCTTTCATTGCCACGGAACGATACTTTTTACAACAAACGATTTTTACAACAATGCAAAAGATACAGTTTTTGATGATCCTTCCGACCGCTATTCAATTACTCACGATCCCATGGATATAGGCGCTTACAAAGCTCCTACTTTGCGAAATATTGAATTAACAGGACCCTACATGCACGACGGTCGTTTTCAGACTCTCGATCAGGTAATTGATTTCTACAGCGAAGGCCTTTTATGGTCGCCTTATGTGCATCCGTTTATGAAAAAAGTTAACGATGGCGGTGTGCAACTTTTACCTTCTGAAAAAGCGGATCTTAAAGCGTTTTTACTCACGCTTACTGATCAGACATTTATTAATAACCCTGATTATTCAAAGCCGGCAGGGCTTCCATAAGGAAAAATAATTTGCAATAAAAAAAACCGATGAGTTAAGCCCATCGGTTTCTTTTTGTAATTTTTGTTCTTTAAAACTTCGGTGTCATTCCAAGATTATACATTATGAAGGACCAAATATCTGTTGCTTCTTCAATAGATTTGGCTGTGGGTTTTCCGGCACCGTGCCCTGCCATGGTTTCAATGCGAATCAGCACAGGATTGCTTCCGGCTTGTTTTTCCTGAAGTGTGGCAATAAATTTAAATGAATGTGCCGGAACTACCCGGTCGTCATGATCGGCTGTAGTTACCAGTGTTATTGGATATTTTATGCCTTCCTTAATATTATGCAGTGGAGAATAATTATAAAGATATTTGAACTGAGTTGAATCGTCGCTAGAACCATAGTCGCCTGTCCAGGCCCAGCCAATAGTAAACTTGTGAAAACGCAACATATCCATAACGCCAACTTGCGGAATTGCAACTTTAAAAAGATCGGGACGTTGTGTCATACATGCACCAACCAGAAGTCCACCGTTTGAGCCGCCTTGAATGGCTAGGTACTCCGAAGATGTGTATTTGTTTGCAATGAGATATTCTGCTGCGGCTATAAAATCGTCGAATACATTTTGCTTTTTTAGTTTGGTGCCTGCCTGATGCCATTCTTCGCCATATTCACCACCTCCGCGAAGATTTGCCATTACATAAATGCCACCGTTTTCGAGAAACAACAACCGACTTAGGCTGAATGATGGGGTAAGGCTTATGTTAAATCCGCCGTAACCATACAATAGTGTTGGGTTTTTGCCATTGAGTTCAATATCTTTTTTGTGTACAATAAACATAGGAATTTTAGTGCCGTCCTTGCTGGGATAAAAAACTTGCTCAGTAACATATTTATCTGCATCAAATTCAATTTCCGGTTTAAAATAAATTTTAGAAGAATTGGCGCTTACATCGTACATAAAAATAGAAGAAGGGTAGGTGAATGATGTAAAAGAATAGAATGCGATATTGTCGTCTTTTTTGCCAGAAAATCCGCTTGCAGAACCAAGATCAGGGAATTCCACTTCTTTTTCGAGTTGGCCTTCCATTGAGTAAACGTAGGATTTGCTCGTGGCGTCTTTCATGTATTCTGCAATTATTTTTCCACCCACTAAGCTAACACCTTGGAGCACTTCTTCTTTTTCAGGTAGAATGGTTTTCCATTCATCCATTGTTGGGTTCTCAGGATTTATTAAAACGAGTTTTTTCTTTGGTGCATTGTTGTTGGTCAGCATAAGGAACATGCCGTTGTAATCATCGAGAATAGTATGCTCATATTCGAAACCTTTTGCAAGAAGCTTAAATGATTTATCACCTTTTTCAAGGTTCTTATAATAAAGTGCATTTCCGTCGGTAGCTTCAGATTCATAGAGCAGAATGTATTTGTCGTCGTCGGTGGTTTGTGCTGTGTAATTATGCAAAGGGAATTCCTTGTTTTCATAAACCAACTCATCTTTCGATTGCAAATCGCCAATTTTATGATAATAAACTTTATGGAATTCATTTTTATTCGAAAGTTCTGTTCCTTTTTTTGGTTCATCATAACGGCTGTAATAAAAACCATCTTTATACCAGGCAATTCCTGAAAATTTTAGCCAGCTTAGCTTGTCAGTGAGCTTTTTTCCTGTAGGAATTTCAACCACATACAAGTCGTTCCAATCCGAACCGCCTGTTGATGTAGTGTATGCAAGATATTTTGCATCGTGCGATACTGCAATGTCTGCAAGAGCAATTGTGCCATCTGTTGAAAATTTATTTGGATCAATCAATACGGTAGGAACACCTTCCAGACCTTTCTGGATATAAAGAACGCTCTGACTTTGAAGACCATCATTTTTATAAAAAAAGTAAAATTCGCCTTCATGGAATGGCGTTCCGAATTTGGCATAATTCCAAATTTTGGTCAATTTTTCTTTGAACTGTTCACGGAATGGGATTTTTGTAAGGTAGGAATTTGTTAGTGCGTTCTCTTCCTTAACCCAGGCGGCAGTTTCGGCAGATTTGTCGTCTTCGAGCCAGCGGTATGGGTCTGCTACTTTAGTACCGAAATAGTTGTCAACTGTACTCCCTTTTTTTGTAACAGGGTAAATCGGTTTTTGTGCATTGACAATAGAAATCATAAAGAACAAAATAAGTGTTGTTAAGATAATTCGTTTCATTTTTTTATTATTTGAGTTCTTGTTAGTGGAAATTGTGATATTTGCAGTAAAATTACAAATAAGATTTAACTGTAGAATTATGACAGCAATAAAATCGATAACTGTATATAAAATTGATTATATGCAGCCCGCAATGCTCGATGAAAGCAACGAAAAAAAAGGAATTTTATCTTCTAAAACAATGTATAATGAGTTAGGAAAAGTTGTGGAAGAAACTTCATACCTTACCAATGGTAAAATTGAACACAAAAGCATTTATGTTTACAATACTGATGGAAATATGATTGAGGAACATATTTATGGCGAAGAAAATGAATTTGAAGAAAAGCGCACATATAAATACAATTCTGAAGGAAATATAGTTTGTGAATATTTTTTCTATCTCGATGAAACCTTTGATACTATTAATTATCATTACGGAGAAAATGAAAAACTTATGGAAAAAGTAACCATTGATTCCGATAATGAACCTGAAGGAAAAGAAATTTATGAATATGAAGGAGAATTGCCGGTACATCATGTGAAATTCGACACTGAAGGAAATATTCTTTCTGAAATCACATACAAACACAATGAAAAACAACAAATTATTGAAATTGTAAATAACAACAAGATTGAAGATGTTTTTTCAAGAACAGAAATTGATTATAACGAAAAAGGAAACAAAGAGGAAACCAGAGTTTACAATAGCAATGATGAATTGATTTCGCGTGATATTTTTGAGGAAGATGAAAAAGGATTAATTGTTGGAATTATTGAAGAAGATCAGTATAGTAAAAATACAGTGGTGATGAGTTATGACGACAATGGCAATTTGCTCGAACAAACTGAAACCGATACGAATGGCGAACTCAACCATAAGATTTCTCGGGTGTATGATGCAGATAATAATCTAACAGAGCACAACGTACTAATTGACAGGCATGGAAAGGGACTGAATCAAAATATTTCCCTTGCTTATCATTATGAATTTTTTTGAAATTTTCTTATAACACAGGATTTTTCAATCATTTTTTTTAAGTTTAAAAATCATCATCTCCCTTTCCCCTTTAGTAAAGGATTTCAGAAGAGTGTAGTCGGGATTTCCTATAAATTTTTCTTTTCCAATTCCATCTTCAACCACAGCCCACCAGTTGTCCCAGATCACAATAGACTCTGTATTTTTATTTTCAGTAATTTCACTTAATTCCATGTGTTTGGATGCATCAAAATGATCGATATTCATAACTACACTAAGATATGGAATATGGTAATACAGAACTTCTGATGGCTGAGTTTTAATATAATCAGCAACTTCAATGCAGAGTTTTTGTTCATCGTTCAAGCTGAATTCGCTTTTAAAATGAATGGCTGCAGGATTTTTCATAAATGGGAAAACCATTATGTATAAAATCAGTAATATTTGAAACACAACTCCCACTTTAGTGTTAATTGATTTTAATAAATTATACAGAAATAAGAATCCATTTACTGCAATGATTGCAACCAATGGCATAACGCCCACCATCACGCGTTTTAACCCCATTGAATTAAAAATTCCAAAGTACCAGAACAGCGAATGAGCAACAAAAAATGCGAAGAAACATCCGTAAATCAGGATAATTTCAAAAGAATAGTTTTGAAACAAATGGCGAAGTTTTTTTATAAAGAACGAGAGTAAAATTGCAATGGTACCAAGCCCTAGCAATGCGTAAATTGGTAAACCAGTAACATAAATCATTTGGTTTACAAAGTGCATTAATTCCCCTGAACCATAAGTACTGCTGAGCTTTGCGTAAGGTATTTTAGTGAAAACCCATAACAGGTCATGATGAGTAAAATAACCTGCAATGCTATACAAAACATGCCCCACTAATAAATATGGCAGCACTTTATATTGGCGTTTGTAAACAAAGTAAAATGCGAAAACGCCTGCAATTATAAGCCCTTCGGAACGTACCAACGGCATAAATGATAATATCAAAGCTGTTGCAATCAATTTGTTTCTCGAGGCAAAATATATCGAAGAAATAAGAAAAAGTGCAAATAATGGTTCAGTGAGTCCAGAGAAAATCAGCGTGAAGTTTAAAGGAGCAAAACAGAATATTACAATAGTAAGCCATGGTTTGTCTTTGTTTAACTGCTTTGCAGTAAGATATGTTAAAAATAGTGTGGCTGCAGAAACCAAGCAGTTGAATATTTTTATTCCTGCAAAACCAAACTGAGAAAACGGAGAGCTGAGCAATACAAATACGGGTTTGGCCCAATGGTGGAAGAAAAATTCAGGATATGTAAAAGCATATTTCGAAAAGAGATAATGCATAACGCTATCGCCACTATCTGTTGTGCCAGGGAAATTAAGAGCCACAAAACAGCATATTGCAAAATAAATTACAATATATAATAAGGCCCATTTTTCTTTGTTGTAAAAATTCTTCATTTCAAATACTAAATTTATTCAAAAGTATAAAATTGTATATTTCATTGTCAATTATTATTAATTTTGGTAATAAATACTTGTAAATGAAATACCACAAATCATTAATAATTTTTTTGTTTGTTTTTTCCTGGGTTTATGTGATAGGTCAGCAAAGCGATTCTTCAAAAAATGTATTTAATGAAAAGGTTAAGAAAGGTTGGAATTTTGGTGCATTGCCAGCAGTTGCGCTTGATGCAGATCTGGGTTTTAGGTATGGTGCAATAGTAAATGCATTTAATTATGGCGATGGAAGCCGCTATCCTAAATACGATCATAGCATATATACCGAATTCTCCAAAACCACAAAAGGAAATAATACTGCAATTTTCGCATACGATTCGGAGCATCTAATTCCCAAGCTTCGGTTCTCATTAAATGTGCAATACCTTACCGAAAAAGCTATGGATTTTTATGGGTTTAATGGATATCAGAGTTTGTATAATTCAGATTTTGAGAATTCCGATAACCCATTTTATAAATCAAGAATGTTTTACCGAATAAACCGAAAGCTTTTGATGACCCTTGCCGATTTTCAAAAAGATATTTCAGGTTCAAATTTTAAATTGGTTTTTGGACTTAATTTTTATAACAACAAAATATCTTCTGTTGATATAGCCAAACTTAATAAAGATAAAGATCCTGACGAACTGCTTCCAACTTTGGACAGTATGCCTGGATTATATGAAAATTACTTAAAATGGAATATGTTATCTGAAAGCGAAATTAATGGAGGAAAAACAGCAGTAACAAAAATCGGTTTGATATACGATACCCGCGATAATGAACCCAATCCTATGAAAGGTTTATGGTCTGAAGTTTTGCTTTTATATGCTCCTGATCTAGGTAAGACTTTTTCAAATTATTCTCAGATAGCTTTTACGCACCGCCAGTATTTTACATTAAAAAAAGAAGTGCTGAACCTTGCCTGCAGGGTGAGTTATCAGACAAAACTGAGCGGGAATATTCCATTTTATATGTTGCCATTTGTCCCTTTTTCAAATAAACCAACCCGTGATGGACTCGGAGGTGTTAAAACCCTTAGAGGTATCAAACGCGACCGTGTGGTTGGTGAGGGAATGGCATTTGGAAATGCTGAACTGCGATGGAAAATGCTGCGTAAAGTAATTGGTGGTCAAAATATTTACCTTGCCTGGAGCGTTTTTTGCGACGGTGGACTGGTAACTCAAAAATACAAAGTGGATAAAAACAATATTCCTGCTTCTATGATGTATCTGTTTCCTGACGAAAAGGAAACCGTACATCTTTCTTATGGTAGTGGTTTGCACTTTGTGATGAATCAAAATTTTATAGTTGCATTTGATTATGGAATTCCCTTGAAAAAAGCTGATGGATCGTCCGGCTTGTATATAAATTTGGATTTTTTGTTTTAGTATGCAGTTAAATATTTGGGTAATATTATTATTGTTTTCAGCCATAATTTCTGGGGCTCTTTCCTATTATATTGCTCGTTTTTCAAAGAGCAGGGGTTCCTTTGAACTTTCATTAATGCTTGCTGCAGCGTTCTGGTGGGCGTTTTGCGAAAGTATGCTTACCATGTCAATGAACCTGGACACAAAAATATTATGGTCGAAATTCTCATATTTTGGCAGTCAGACCGGTCCTGTTTTGCTATTGCTTTTTGTTGTACGCTACACAAATCTGCAGAAGCTCTTGCGCAGTGCCGTATATGTGGCATTACTGTTTATTATTCCTGCTTTTTCGATATTAATTGCATTTGTTGATCAGTGGCATTTCCTTTTGTGGCCAAATATTCAACTTGTAACTAGCAGTGTTGGAGTAACTGCACTTTTTGAACATGGCTTTTGGTTTTATCTCGAAATTATATACTCATACCTGCTGATATTTTTCAGTTTCGCAATTTTATTTAACTCAATATATAGGTACCCGAATTACTACAACAGAGCCACAAAGATAATTCTGATATCTACAATAATTCCACTAATTGTTCATTACGCTTATGTTCAGAATGCTTCTCTTTTGAATGGCATTGACCCTACACCTGTTTCTTTTTCATTAATGGGAATTCTCTTTTCTATTGCAATAGTAAAACTTGGATTTCTGGATATTACACCTATTGCCCACGAGTCGGTTATGGAAAATATGCGCATTGGTGTTCTTTTATTAGATACAAAGAATAGAATTATTGATTTAAATACTGCAGCTGTTGAGTTTCTTAAAATTGATAAAAACGCAATTGGTCGTAATATTGAGGAGTTGAAACATTCTCACCGTCAATTTGTAAATTTTTGCTTAGAGAATAAGGAACAATTTATAGAAATGAATTCTGAAAAATATATTCTTAATATTCATAATTCTACTGTTAAATCAAGTAAAGGAACTGTAGTAGGGCATTTATTTATGATTTATGATATTTCGAAACAAAAAGCTTTTGAAAATGAATTAACGCTTGCAAAGGAGCTGGCGGAAGAAGCAAATAAAGCCAAAACTGATTTTCTGGCAAATATTAGCCACGAAATACGTACTCCTATGAATGGTATTGTGGGATTGACAAATCTTTTGCTCCGTACCAAATTAAATCATGTACAGCGCAATTATCTTGAAAATACTAGAATGTCTGCGTTATCACTTCTCGATATTTTGAACGATCTTCTCGACTTTTCGAAAATTGAATCAGGAAAAATCGAAATTGTAAAAAAAGATTTTATCCTTCGGGAACTTGTTGAGCGAACTGTGCGAATATTCTCTAGTAGGGCAATGGAGAAAAAAATAGAATTGGTTTGCGACATTTCCCAAAATCTACCCGAATTTATTTCAAATGATTCACTTCGTGTCGGACAAGTTATCATAAATTTATTAAGCAATGCGATTAAATTTACTGAACAAGGTGAGGTTTTGGTTAAAGTTTTTCTAACCAATGAAAATGCAATCTGCATTTCGGTAAAGGACACTGGTCCCGGGATTCCAATGGATAAACAAAGTATGATTTTTGATAGCTTTGTTCAGGTTGATGCATCTATGTCGAGAAAATTTGCAGGAACTGGTCTTGGATTGTCAATTTCAAAAAAGATTGTTGAGCTAATTGGAGGCGAATTAACATTAACCAGCATTATTAACCAGGGATGTGAATTCCGGTTTTATTTACCAGTTGAAATTATTGGCAAAGCTTCAGCACCTAAGTTACTTCTTGAAAATAAAAGAGTTTTAATTGTTGATGATAATCAGAGTAGTTTGAATGCCATCAAAGACAATTTGGAATTTATAGGTGCCGATGTTGTAGTTGCTGCAAATCCAAGTGAAGCAGTTGAATTAATCAGAAACCCTGACAGCAAGAGTACAAAATTTGATTTTATTCTGGTTGATATGACTTTGCCTGAACTTAACGGTTTGCTGTTTTGTAAAAATATTATTAATGAGTTTCATCCCGATTTTGAATTTGTTCTAATGTTTTCTGATTATGAATCGGAAGAAATAATTAAAGAAATTGAAGCTTTGGGTATTACAAAATATTTAAATAAACCAATTCTCTTATCAGATCTGATCTATATCTTTGACAAATACCGATCAATTGAAACCGAATTCATTAACACAATTACCAGCAAACAAAATGAACTTATATCAGCAGTTGGGTCTTCCAAGATATTAGTAGTTGAAGACAATCGTGTTAACTTGCTTGTGCTTAAAAATTGGTTTCAGAACAGCGGAATAAAAATTGAAACAGCCATTAACGGGAAAGATGCTACAGAAAAATGCCAGAATGAAAAATTTGACTTGATATTTATGGATATTCACATGCCGTTTATGGATGGTTATGAAGCTGCCCAGATTATTCGGAAGAATTATCCGGAAAACAAATTTGTTCCAATTATTGCACTTACTGCGGATGCGCATGTTTCTGAAAATATAAATTATGAAATTTCTGGATTTAATGATTATGTATTAAAGCCATTTAGTTTCGACAGAATTAACAATATTTGCAAAAAATATCTTTCAAAAAAAAACAGTATAATTCAGGAAATCAGAGATCAACTTCAAGCTATTCCTGTCTTTGATAAACAAATTCTTTATAATACATTGAAGATAGAATCTTCTGAATGTGATGAAATCATTGAACTGTTTGTAGTTGAATTTTTTAAAATGAATAATGAACTCAAAAGCTCAATTGAGAATGGCGACGAGAAAAAGCTTGTATTTAT
>JBBQSF010000063.1:0-16415 GCA_038214085.1 Bacteroidales bacterium
TTTTAAAATACAAAATTATTAAGCCCCTATTCTCGATACTTTTTCTATCGTCACTTCGAGTCCGCTCCTAATATATTAATCAATTATAAAAATGTATGCGGGTATCGAGAACCGACGATAGAAAAACTCGAATTGACGGGGCATATTAAAAATTTTATATAAAATTTAAAAAGTTTCTAAGATGCAAAAAAGTTTAGAGACTAGCCAATAAATTATTTTACAGAACGGGTTCTACAACTAAAGTGAAGTAAAGATTTTTTATTCTAATTCATTTATTGAACAAGAAAACTTCTGCTATAATTTTTACCATTTAATCCAATTGAAAGGAAATACAATCCACTTTTAAAATTACTTAAATCAATCTCATGTGAATTTTCTCCTTTGGGGTTTACTCCAAAATCAACTGTTTTTATTTTTATACCGGAATTACTGTAAATATATACAGTGGTATTTTGCGACTCAAAAAGCATATAGGATGCTGTTATTTTTTTATTGCATGGATTGGGGAAAAGCGTAAAGCCAGAACCTGCAGTAATATAATCAATACCCAGGTTTAGGCAATTGGTTTGAGGATTGTTCCCTGAAAGAGCAATTTTTCCGGCAAAAAGCGCTACCATATTCTGCAATCTTAATTGCGCGTTGTCAAGCGCATGACCATTTGAATAACAATTATTCAAATAGGAATAATTTGATAAAATATCAGCCTGATATGCAGGTGCAGAAGTACCCATTGCTACAAAATATTGTCTTATTCCTTCGCTACCAAATGCATTGGGATAAAAATAATACGTCTGGCAAATATTTGATTGTGCATAACACTCCCAACTAATGCGTCCTAAAAGTGTTCCGTAATTATAATTTACAATGACATCCGACCCCTGATGAAACATATAAACAACAGGAGTATCGCTTGTTTGCTGAAAAATATTGAAATCGAGTACACCGCCAAAAAGACTTCCAACGCCTTTTACAGTTGCATTATATGTTCCCAAATATAAGGGACCATCAATACTTCCAAGGTCTGGTCGGCTAAGATTATTGGTTGTTGGAATGCAACCAAAAGCAGCCAAGTCAGGATCTGGGACAGGAGCATCAGAAACGGCATAACAGGAAAGGTGTTTTTCACTAATTTTATCAGTAAAAGCAGCGGCAAGAGCTACAAAACCACCAGCACTTTCGCCAGCAATAAAAACATTATTGATATCGGTAGAATCTATCGCATTTCTGCTTTTCATAAAACGAATCACTCCCTTTGCATCCTGCATTGCCCTGAAATTGGCCCGGTATACCTCGGCACTATCACATATATACCCACATGGCTGCGAAATAGACGTGTTACACAATGCATACATAGTATAATTTGATGTTTTATGTGTTCCAAGCCTGTAATTGATATTGGCAACAACCCAGCCTTTTTTTGCCAATTGCCGGGACAAATACACCAGGTCATAATCTTCTTTACTTCCGCCAATCCACGCACCTCCGTGCACCAAAACAATTACTGGTCGCAAACAGTTTGAGTCGCCTACTGGCTTATAAATATCAAGTTTTAACGTGTCTGTATTTCCAGCATAATCAATGGCAGTGCCATAAACAACATTAATTAAACTATCGTAGGCAAACTGATTTTGGGTATAAGGAGTTTGTGCATTTACGCTGATTCCTGAATAAATCAAGGCTATCAATATCACTATTTTTTTCATATAATTCGTATTTTTAAAATCCGACCAAAACATAATTTTTCTTACAATCAATTACAAAGTTAAAGCATTTCGTGATAAAATACCATTCAAAATTTTCAAATGCTTAGGGTTTAAAGGATTATTTACTAAATTTGCACATACTTTTTAAAAACATTATTTTGGCAAAAGAAAACATTATATTCGGCATCAGGCCTGTTATTGAAGCAATAAAAGCAGGAAAAGAAATTGAAAAAATTCTGGTTCAAACTTCACTCAGAAGTGAAAATTCGTGGGAATTGCGTAAGCTCACCACCGAATTAACCATCCCTGTTCAATACGTCCCTTTGGAAAAACTCAATAGGGTAACTATGAAAAACCATCAGGGCGTAATTGCTTATATTTCTCCTGTAGTATATCAACCGCTTTCGAACATTGTTCCTGCACTTTTTGAAGAAGGAAAAACACCGTTGCTGCTGATTCTCGACAGAATTACTGACGTTAGAAATATTGGCGCCATTGCCCGAACTGCTGAGTGTGTGGGTGTTGATGCCATTATTGTTCCATCAAAAGGTTCCGGTCTTATTAATGAAGACACTGTAAAAACGAGTGCCGGCGCTATATACAAAATTCCGGTTTGTCGCGAAGACAATTTAAAAGACACCATTGAGTTTTTAAAAAGCAGTGGATTGCAAATAGTTTCCTGTACCGAAAAAGCCGAAAAGCCTTTTTATGAAAGTGATTTCCGTGGGCCTCTTGCAATTATCATGGGTTCGGAGGACGACGGTATTTCGGAAGAATATTTAAAACGTTCCGACATTATGGTACGCATACCATTGCTTGGCGAAACAGAATCGCTAAATGTAAGTGTTGCTGCAGGAATTCTCCTTTACGAAGTGGTAAAACAACGCATGTAATTTTGTGTAATGAAGCACTTTGATGATATGATTTCAAGAATTAAAGATGCTCAGATTCTTTGGGTAATTCTTTTTATTGCAGCCATTTTGCGTTTGCTTTTTGCATGGGATTTTTCTTTTTCGCCCAACGAACTAAGTTTAATTGAAACCATTAAAACAGAAGGACTAACCGCACTTTTTAACAAAACGGATTACACCGGGACTTTCCCTTCTGGCTTTTTATTTTTTCATTTTCTTTGGATAAAACTTACTGGCACCTCCGAGTTTTTTGTCCGCTTGCCTTCAATTGCCGCTTCGGTTGCATCGGTGTATCTAACCTTTCGAATTGCAAAAGGATGGTTTAATTCTTACACAGGTTTATTCAGTGCAGCTTTGTTGGCTGTTTTGCAATTTCCAATTTTATATGCACAACAAGCATTGCCTTTTTCATTTGGATTGTTTTTTGTGTTGCTCAGCGTTTTACTCTGGGGAAAAGCATTGTTTGAAAACCCGGAAAATAAATTTCGCCCATTTGTTTTCTTTGCACTTTCCCTAGGCGTAACAGGTTATTTTCAAAATTTCGCATTGCTTATTTCAGGAATCATTGTTATTACAGGATTTTTCTTTGTTACAAAAAGTAATTATAAAAAATATATTGTTTCCATAATAATTGCAGCTGTATTGTTTCAACCAGAAATATTTATTCTGTTAAAAAACATAAAACTGATGAATATTTCCGAGTCAGGTGGATGGATAGTGAAGCCTGAGAGCAATATGTTTTTTAAATTTATTTATTATTGCTTTAACCAATCAAAATTCCTGATATATGGAATATTTGTGTTCTTTGTTTACAGCAATATTGATAGTTTCGGGAAATTTAAATTCACTAAATATCATATAATTGCCGCCCTCTGGTTTATTCTTCCCTTGTTATATGCATATATTTACTCCGTAAACCTCAGCCCTTTCAGCGAAACACCAATTTTTTTATTCACTCTTCCTTTTTTGCTAATTACACTATTTTCTTTTCTTAACCCTGATCGGAAAATTGTAAATTTCTCAGCCATAGGAATACTAATTGCTATTGGCATTTTCAGCACAATTGGCGAAAAAAAATATTATTCCACTTACCATTATGCCGAAACCAAGGGTATTGCAAAAAAAACAATTGAGTACAACAGCAAATACAAACTTGAAAATATTACCTCTGTTATCAATGTAACTTCGCCATATTATATTGATTATTATTTGGAGAAATATGGCAACACACAAAAGTTTCAACAATATAAAAATGATGGGCATACTGATATTATTAAGTTATCAGAAATAATTGAAAAAAGCACTACTCCATTTTTTTTATATGCATGGTCAGGGGTTTTCAATCCTCACGAAACCGACGATCTCATTAGTGCAAAGTATCCTTATATCATCGAAAACACCGATTACAATGGATTAGCAGGTATCAGATTGTACGGGAAAATAGACAATGGAAAAGTCATAAAGCGGAAGGTTCCTGTTTACTACGTTTTTAATGGCTTTGAAGATGGAAACGCATGGGATAAGGACACTTCAGCGATTACAACCGAAAATGCAAAATACGATAAACACGCGCTTAAAATAAGTCCGAAAGATGTTTACGGACCATCTTGCACAAATATTTTCTCGAGAATGAACGATAAACCTATCAAAAATATTAGAGTAAGCATGTGGACATTTTGCGAGAAAATACCAAAAGATGCGCAGATAGTTGCAACCATCAGCTTTAAAGACGAAGACAATCAGATTTTCGAAAACTATTTCTGGCTTTCATCAAAGCTGGAATATTTTGTAAAAAAAGGAACTTGGGGACAAGCATTCTTTTCCTTTAATCTGCCTGCATTAAAATCGATTAATGATGAGTTAAAAATTTACGTCTGGAATCCTGACAAAAACACTATTTTTATTGATAATTTTGAACTGAAGGCATTTGTTGAAGATTGATATTGTGAAATTATGTTATTGTAATATTACGTTATTCCACTAATATGTAATTTTGAAACCAAACCTTAAATCAATTTCTTTGAGTTTTGTGAATTGAATAAAATAATTTGAATTTTTAAAATTATGAAACGTCTGTGCTTTTTCCTTCTGCTTACTTTCGGAATAATTTTCAACAAAACGCATGCTCAAACCATTAATCCGTATTATCAATCACTGGTTGATTCAGTTTCTTATGATTCGATTCTCCTGCATCTTCAGCAATTTCAGAACTTCGGCGTTAAAAGCATGGGGAGTCAGTCGATAAAAAATACCGGGTCATGGTTATACAACAAGTTTCTCAGTTATGGCTATTTGCCAGTTAAACGTGATTCTTTCATCACAGGAGGGCAATTATCGTACAATATTATCGCTACTAAAACCGGAACACTTTACCCTAACACATTTGTTATTGTTTGCGGACATTACGATACACAGGGCGGAACCGGCACAAATGACAATGGTTCTGGTGTTGCCACCATTCTGGAGATAGCTCGGATTATGCAAAATATTCCCACTGAGTATTCTGTAAAATTCATCAACTTCAGCGGTGAGGAATCAGGATATTTGGGAAGTCAGCATTATGTAGACAATATCGTTGCTCCCCTAAACCTTGATATTCGCTTGGTTTTTAATATTGATGAAGTGGGCGGGATTTCGGGAATGCAAAACAATACAGTGCGCTGTGAAAAAGACAATGGAAACCCTTCGCAAAACAATTTAACATCTTCACACTTCACGGATTCGCTGACAATTCTCACACAGCAATATTCTGATTTATCAGCAGTGATAACAGATGCCTACGGTTCTGATTATATGCCTTTCGAAAACGATGGTGAGTATATTACAGGATTTTATGAAGACAATGAGTCCACTTACCCTCATTCTTCAGGTGACAACCTCGCCCACCTCGACACAAGTTATGTTTTTGAAATTGCAAAAGCCGCTTGTGGTGCAACTTTGTACTTTGCCAGAGCCTTTGATATTGTTACTGACAATACAACTCAATCATCAAACAATAAACAAACAAAAATTTTCCCAAACCCAGTAATTGATTTTTTCAATATTGAAGTTTCTGAAAAAGCGACCGTAAGTCTAAGCGATATAAATGGGAAAAGTATTTTTGAAATTAAATTATTTAAATCACAAAAAGAAATAATAAATACAGAACAACTGAACAAGGGTGTTTACATTGTTCATGTTTGCAATGCAGAATCACAGACTTTGGAAACATTTAAAATCCTAAAACTTTAATTTGTATTTTTTAATTATCAAATAACCCCTAACATGAAACAACGCAAATATTTTTTATTAGTAATAATGGTAATTGTTTCTGCATTTGCTAAGGCAGATTCGCCCATTACATCCACGCCAATTTATCAGGCTTACCTTGAAAATCCTTATGTTTCACTTGCATTAAAAAAGGGAGTATTGAACGATACTATTGCAGGATATCTTTTAAACGATACAGTTTCCATTGATAAAAAGGCAGCAGTAATAAACGCTTTGGGTTGGGATTTTAATGGAAAAAACAATGCAACAGAATTTTTCAAATACATTCAAAAAAAATACAATTTCAGTAAAGCTTTCGATCTGGATGGTGTTTCGGGAGATGATGTATTCTGTCTTGGTTACCTTACAATAATGGATAATTATTTCGAAACGGAAAAGCCAATAAAAATTTTAAAAATTGCAAAAACAAAAAACCCAAAAAGTTATACGGTAAATATTATTCTTGCTCTAGTAGAAGCTCAAAAAGCCATGGATACTGATTGGTGTGCGGTTTGGAGATTGGCAGCTTCAGTTAAAGACAATGGGAATCTGGTATACGATATGGATACAAACGCAGTTAAAATTATTTTCGATTATATGGAATTGTATGAGTCATCGTGCAAATAATCATGTTTATGAAAAAAATGCTTTTGTTTTTAGGAATACTGCTGACATTTAACATTTCTCTTTGCGCACAATTGCCATATTCCATTGATTCTATTCCCATGCGTGATGGCAAAAAACTTGCCTGTGATATTTTTCTCCCCGACACATCAGGTGGAAAAACATATCCGGTAATTTTAGTTCAAACACCATACAATAGGGTCTATTACCGCATCAAACTTCCCTTCGGCATCACAAATATTTCCGCAAGCAATTATGCTTTTGTAATAGCCGACTGGCGAGGTTTCTACGGATCCGCTGCTGCAATTACCTCCGCTCCTGACAGAGGAAAGGACGGCTATGATATTGTGGAATGGATCGCTTCAAAAATATGGAGTAATGAGAAAATCGGCACCTGGGGACCTTCAGCATTGGGTAGAATTCAGTTTTTGACAGCAAAGGAGAACCCGCCTCATCTTACCTGTATTGCGCCTCTCGTTGCTGCTTCGCAATATGAATATGAAGAATATTATCCTGGTGGTGTTTACCGCACTGAATATGTTCAGCAACTTGATGCACTAGGTTTTGGACTGGGTCCAATTATAAGTACACATAAAGTGAAGGATTATTTCTGGAATTATTCTGACACGTCAACAATGTATTCCGAAAAAATTAAAGTGCCTACATTAATGATTGGCGGATGGTACGACCATGGAACCAACCAGATCATGGAACTTTTTGATAGCTTGAGATTGTATTCACCTATAAATGTTCGCGCCAAACACCATTTACTTATGGGGCCATGGGCACATGGGGGTTTCGGGCAAGCACAGGTTGGTACAGGTCAACAGGGTGAACTTTTTTATCCAGAAGCTGCAGGCTGGAGTGATTCTATCGCACTCAATTTTTTTAATTTTTACCTCAGAAATATATCAAACAACTGGGAAAGCACTCCAGTTATTCAGTATTTTCAAATGGGAGAAAACAACTGGATGTCCTCTCCTATCTGGCCTCCGGCTGATGTAAGCCCATATAAACTTTATTTGAATGACAACATGCTTACTTCGCAAGTTCCAATAAATACAAGCAGTTCATCACAATTAATTTACAATTCCAAAAACCCTTCGCCCACAATTGGCGGTGCAACTCTAAGACCGGATTTACTGCAGGGACCTTACGATCAGGCTCCCATTGTTGAAAACAGAAATGACATTCTGATTTTTTCTTCTGCAGTGTTAGGTGCTGATGTTGTAATGAAGGGAAAATCGACAATACATTTATATGTAAGTTCCGACAGAAAAGATACTGATTTTTCAATACGACTTACTGATGTTTATCCTAATGGCAAATCAATGCTTCTTGCAGATGGAATTAAAAGAATGCGATTCAGGAACGGTTACAAAGCTTCGGATACTTCGGGAATTCAACCCGGGCAGATTTATCATATCACCATTGATCTTCCAGATATCTGCAATACTTTTCTGGCCGGTCACCGTATCAGATGCGACATTACATCATCAAATTATCCCCGATACGACTGCAATTTAAATAATGGAGGCCCAATGTATACTGCCGGAGATTCCTTGATTGCAACAAATACGGTATATACAAACAGCACTTATGCTTCCTATATTGAACTCCCTCTTAAAGATTTTGCCGGAAATTTAATGCAGATTGCTCAGAATAATAATACAATTGGTGTTTTCCCAAATCCAACAAATGACAATATATATATTACAGGTATTGCCGGAGCTGCTGCTATAGTTTTGTCAGATATTAAAGGAATTGTTGTTTACTCTGAAAAAAAATATTACTCCGAAAAAAATATTACTCAGATTAATTTGCAAACACTTGAACCCGGATTTTACATACTCAGCGTTCAATTTGAAGGAACGACATCAGTCAATACAAAGGTTTTAGTTTCAAGATAGATTGCATATCTATGGTTTTTTATTTGCTATGCATCTATTTCTTTATTTGGTCTATTGTTATTTTTTTATCTTTGCTTTGAACTATTAATTCCTGTTTATCTTTTGAAAAGATTTTTTCTGATATTTTTCATATTATCCGCTTTCAGTGTTTTGGGCGCGAAATCAAATATTGACAGTTTGATAGCAATTGCTGAAAAAAGCAATGATACTACCAAGGTAAATATATACAATCAGATAGCTTCAGAATATACGTTTATCAATCCGTTAAAATCATTGGAATACGGGAAAAAAGCTTATGAATTGGCAATATCTTCTAACTTTGAAATTGGAACAGCGAATGCATCTAAAATTATGGCTTCGGCATATAATGAAATTGGGAATTATTCAAAAGCCTTTGAATATGCCATAATTTCTGAAAAAATATTTATTAAGCTCGAGAATATTTATGGACAGGCAAAAACCTATAACCTATTAGGAATAATTAACGACAATATCGGCAATACTGGTAAATCAATCCAGTACTATAACAAAGCATTTTCTTTTTTCGAAAAACTTAAAGACACTAAAGGACAAGCCGGAACTTTAAATAACATTGCAATAATTTATTTTAAAAAAAACAATTTTGATGTTGCAATCAAATACATCGAAAAAGCTTTGAAAATATATTCTGATGCGGGCAATCAGCGGGGAATTTCGGTGTGCTATAATAACATGGGAAATGCATACAAAAGCCTAAAAAACTACAAACTTGCACTCTCCTATTACGAAAAAGCGCTGGCAATAAAAGAAAAATTAGCTGAACCAGCCGGAATCGGGTTGACATTAATTAATATTGGAGGGATTTATCTTGTAAATAAAAATTACAGCAAAGCACTCGAATATCTTAATAAAAGCATAAAAATAAATAAAAGTATTTCTGCTTCAGCTGAACTCTCTGATGCATATAAGGCTTTGTCTGAAACTTACGCCAAGTTAAATAATTTTTCTAAAGCGTATGAATCCATGTTGCGGTATTCGGAACTGACAGATTCTCTCAATGATCAGGAAAATATAAAAAAAATTAATGAACTGCAGCTCAGGTATGAATCCGAGGCCAAAGAAACTGAAATAGAACTTCTCACTCAAAAGGATCAGGTTAATACGCTAAGTATTGAAAAGCAAAACCTCTTTCGCAATATTCTAATTATAGGTTTGTTTGTTATTGCCATTTTTTCTTTCATGCTTTTATCCCGATACAAGAGGATCAAATTTACCAATAAAATATTGGAAGAACAGAAACAAAGAATTGCCAAGACTAACGATGAACTCATATATCTGAATGAAAACATTTCTGCTCAAAAAAGAATGGTAGAAGAACTCAATACAGAACTGAATTCTACCAATCAGAAACTGACAGAATCTGAAAAAACTCTTATAGAACTTAATGCCACTAAAGACAAATTTTTTAGTATCGTTTCTCACGATCTCAGAAATCCATTTGCTTCGATTATCAGTTTTTCACGTATAATAAAAAGAGATATCACTAATTTTTCTCCTCAGGAACTTCAGGAACTTGCTCAAGAACTTGACAAATCCGTTATAAAAATAAGTACCCTACTCGAAAACCTTTTGTGGTGGTCGCGTTTGCAAACAGGGAGAATTAATCCAAAACCTGATGATATTTTTATCTTTCAAGTGGTTCAGGAAAATATTGAAGTATATTCTCAATCAATGTTGAAAAAAAACATAACACTTGTGAACAATATTGATGAGGCTCTTTCGGTTAACGGAGACTGGAGCCTGTTGAGTAATATTATCAGCAATCTCATGTCGAATGCAATAAAATTTTCTCATGAAGGGGCAACAATAATTTTACAATCAGCAGTAGCTAATGAAAATGCAATTATTTCAGTAATAGATGACGGTGTCGGCATAAGTCCAGAAAATATCGAAAAACTTTATAAAATAGACAGCGGTTTTACCACTTACGGAACCGACGATGAAAAAGGAAGTGGTCTTGGGCTCATACTTTGCAAGGAATTTACCGAAATGCAGGATGGTAACTTTACCTTAAATTCCCTTCCAGGAAAAGGAACTACCGCTAGTTTTACTATTCCCCTCAGCATTTAAAATATTTTATTTTTTGAAAAAAAATCTGTACGTTTGAAAAAAAATATCATGAAACGGCTATGCTTTCTGCTTCCAATCATTTTAATGCTCTCAGCTTGTACTAAAACAAAAAAAGAATTTTGGGATAACGGAAAAATCAAAAGTGAACTCCGCTATAAAAATAAAAAGCTAAACGGTACTTCAGTTTGGTATTTTGAAAACGGGGTAAAACAAATGGAATGTACCTACAAGGACGATTTACTAACAGGGCAAATGACCCGATGGTACGAAAACGGCAACAAAAAAGGTGAAAGTATGTATTCCGAAAATAAGCTTAATGGAATCTCAAAAACATGGTATTCAAGTGGAAAAATACAAAGTGACGAAACATTTGTAAATGATACGCTGGAAGGGTTGAATCGTGAATGGCACGAAAACGGCAAATTGAAGTTTCGGGGTGAATATAAGAAAGGCAAATTTTACGGACATTGGCTCTATTATGATAAAAACGGGTTCAAAGTTGGCGAAGGAAATTATATTAATGGAACCGGCATTCAGAAAGGTTTCTATCGCGACGGGTCACTTAAACGCGAAATACCATATAAAAACAACTTAAAACAAGGTACAGAAACCTGGTACAACGATAAAGGAATACTTATTAAAGAAATGGTTTACGAAAACGATTTGCTTATCAGCCAGAAAAATATACCTTGATTGTTTATAATTCATATTCAAAAAAGTTGGACAATCATTTTCAATTTTGATTAAAACTGTTGAACACCAGTTATTACTCTAAAGTAGACAATTTAAAATTTCAGCAAATTTTAAACCTGTTGAGATTAAAAAAAAACAAGGTAAATTTACTACCTTTGTAAAAAAATATTATGCCACTATCAACAGAAGAAACCATACGTACGAATACCATTAAACAAGTTGCAGGCCTTATGCTTACTGCTGCACGCACAGCTCCAAAGGCAAAAGGGATAGACAATATACAAATTGCCATGGTTGAAAGCCAGACCATTGAAATGATCTCCGATAAAATGAAAGAAATTGGAGAAAACTGCGACAATCCTTCATTTTTACGCGACGCTGAAAATATTCTTCACGCCACAGTTATGGTTATTATTGGAACACGTATCAGCACGATTGGCCTTAAAAAATGCGGACATTGTGGCTTTGAGAACTGCGCAGAAAAAGAAAAATATCCAAATGTTCCCTGTGCCTTTAATACCGGCGATCTTGGAATTGCAATAGGTTCTGCCGTTGGATTAGCTATGGACAACCGCGTCGACAACCGCATCATGTACACTGCAGGGCATGCAGTTATCGAACTGGGGCTGTTGGGAAAAGACATTAAAATTGCTTATGGGATTCCTTTAAGTTCAACTTCTAAAAATCCATTTTTCGACAGAAAATAATCAGGATGAAAGCGGTTTTATTGATAGGAAGCGGTGGATTTATTGGAAGCGTTTTACGTTATCTCACTTCATTATTTGTTCAAAATAAAGCACTCAGCACTTTTCCTTTGGGAACACTCGTTGTAAACATTATAGGATGCCTGGTTATTGGAGTGATTTTCGCATTTTCCGAACGGGGATTTGTAAATCCAGAATGGCGCTTGTTTCTGGCTACAGGAATCTGCGGTGGATTTACCACTTTTTCTGCATTTTCAAATGAAACTATGGGGCTTCTTCGCGACGGACAAACACTTTACGCTTTTGGGTATATTGCAGCCAGTGTTATACTTGGGCTACTGGCAACATTCATAGGAATTTCTCTAATTAAATTAGTTTAACATGGAAAAGGATCCCAATTCCAAACTGCTTCGCATATTTTTGGGCGAATCTGATAAATTCGGAAACATCCCATTATATGAAGCCATTGTTCTTGAAGCAAAAAAACAAAATCTTTTTGGAGCCACAGTTCTAAAAGGAGTAATGGGATTTGGCGCAAATAGCCGCATTCAGTCAACTAAAATTTTTGAACTCTCGTCCGATATGCCCTTTATTATAGAAATTGTAGATACTGAAGATGAAATTAAAAAATTTATTATCATTGTTGAACAAATGTTCGAAAAGAGCAAATCAGGCGGCATGATTACAATTGAAAAAGCAGAAGTAATAAGATATAAAGCCAGTAAATAAATAATAACACTATGGAAATTAAAGGAAAAGTAATTGCAATCCTTCCACTTGTTGAAGGTGAAGGAAAAAACGGAACATGGCGCAAGCAAATGTTTGTAATTGAAACTCAGGATCAATATCCAAAAAAAGTATGTATTGCAATTTGGGGAAATAATATTGATAAATTTAATGTAGCTGACGGTGAAATGGTAAATGTGGGTTTTGATTTAGAAAGCCGCGAATACAATGGCAAATGGTTTACAGAGCCCAAAGCATGGAAAATTGATAAGGAAGGACAAGGAAGCAGCACCAGTTCCGAAACGCCTTTCCCAAGCGAAGAACCATCGATCCCTGGCAATCCAGAGATGGATGACCTCCCTTTTTAATAAATAAAATATACTCTGATCTCGGAAATCAGCGTATTCTTATTTCTTAATAGCCCCTTTATTTTTAATCAGTCCTTTATAATTTAGTGAAGGAGATTGAATTTTTTTGCCCAGATTCAATACTGGCCAAAGTTGATCAATCTTAACTATTACGTCATCACTCATAGCCAACACATTTGGCCATTCTCGCTGAAAATTGTCATTTTCGGAAGTTTTGAAGGTTCCGTCAATTATTAATTTAGCGCAAGCATTTACAGTAGCATCTATAGCATAAATATCGCGTAAAGCATCAATATTGTTCGCCACAAACCAAACCACATCGCTATAATTATCAATCAGTAATCCGGGTTCAGTAAATACAATAAATTTCACATTGCTTAATTCTTCATGCGAAGCAATATTTTTATATAATTTGTCAAAGACATCATTGCTGTTTTTTTCAATTGTAATAATTGCAAGCGAAATTCCTGCATTTAATAAATCACAATTAATTTCAACAATTTCGGAAAAAGATTTTTTTAATTTCTCAATATTTGAAAAATGTTTTATTACAGGAATATCAGATTTTTTTTGTGTCAAATCAAATCCAATTTTACCGCCGTAAGCAAAATCCGTTGATGAATGATCCAGTACATCCAAAGGTCCTTTACTGAATAAAACGTCATTTTTAATATTTAGGTTTTCGCTAAAAAGTCTGGCCAACTCCATATAATTGGTGATGTTTGTTGATTTATCTGCAACAATTAAAATTTTATTAAACATCATTTGTCCTGCGCCCCACAAGGCATTCATAACGCGTTGCGCATGTCCGGGAAACTCATTTGCAATTTTCACAATTACAATATTATGAAAAACGCCTTCGAAAGGCATGTGCATATCCATAATTTCGGGGAGCATAGAAAGCTTAATTGGAGTAATAAACAAACGTTCCGTAGCCTTACCCAACCAGCAATCTTCCTGAGGTGGAATTCCGACAACTGTTGCAGGGTAAACAGCGTTTTTACGATGCGTGATGCAAGTGATATGAAAAGCGGGATACTTGTCGGCTAAGGAATAAAAACCTGTATGATCTCCGAAAGGTCCTTCCATAACTAAATCTTCTGAGGGATCAACGAATCCTTCAATAACAAAATCAGCATCAGCGGGTACTTCAATATCATTGGTCAGGCACTTTACCAAACGCACTTTTTGCTGCTGCAAAAAACCTGCAAGTATATATTCGTCAATGTTATCAGGCAGTGGAGCCGTAGCGGCATAAGTATAAACCGGATTTCCACCCAGCACAACAGAAACCGGCATTTTTTTGCCCATTTCTGCATATTTTCTAAAATGTCGTGCAGACCCTTTGTGCAAATGCCAATGCATTCCAGTTAATTGCGAACCAAAGACCTGCATACGGTACATACCAATGTTTCTTACTCCGGTTTCGGGGTCAACAGTGTGCACCAGCGGAAGAGTAATGAAATTTCCACCATCGTAAGGCCAGCATTTTAAAACCGGTAGCTTTGTGATATCGGGAGTTTCCATTACCACTTCCTGACAAGGAGCTTTGCCTTTAAATTTTGCCGGCATCCAATCGGAAATTTTTTTCAGGAAAGGAAGCACTGCTAATTTTTTCGAAAAACTGTGTCTTGGTTTTACAACTTCCTTGAATAAGGTTTCAATCCGAAGCCCCATTTCATCAAGATTTTCGACACCCAACGCAAGACACATTCTTTTTTCTGAGCCAAAAGCATTGATTAGAACCGGAAAGGAAGTACCATTATTTTCGAACAAAAGTGCAGGTCCGTTTGATTTAACTACACGATCGTAAACTTCAGCGATTTCCAAATCAGTTGAAATAAATTCGCTGATTCGAACCAATTCACCTTCTGATTCGAGTTTAGCAATAAAATCATTCATGTTTTTAAATGACATAACAACACTTTCAAAATTAAAAGTAAAATTACTGATAATGTTTAAGTGTTGTTGAAAAATAATGTCTTAGATACAGTTATAAAGGGAACTTAACTTCTGAAATCAAGCAGGAAATAGATTGTCACAAAGGAATAACCAGCATAGGGATATTCGATTTTTCAATCAGAGAAACTGAAGGATCCTTTATAATTGCATTGTACAAAAAACTGTGTTTATGCGAACCCATAATAATCAGGTCGATTTTCAATAATTCCGCTTCTTGTAAAATAGCCTTACTGGTTGGACCTTGAATTAACAATCCTTCAGCCTTAATGCCCTTTTCAATAAGCATGTCGACATATTTTTGAACTGCTTTGTGTTCTTCCTGCATTTGCTTTTCTTTAGAATCTCTCATATTCAAATATTGAACTGCAAACTGAAAAGTGTCGGGAGAAGGAATATAATTATCTTCAATTTCCTCAATATGAATAAGCCATACTTTGGCTTCAAATCGTGTTGCTAATTCAATAGCATTCTGAAGGAGGTTGATTGTTTTTTCTTCAAAATCAAGAGCAACCATAATATTTTTCATAACTTAGAGTATTAAATTATTTTAGAATTATTGCTTTCACAAATATAATAAATTTATCCTCCTTTAACAAGTCTAAACCACAATATTTTATATTTTATCTATATATTCATATTATATAGCGGAATAAATGATGAATTAAATCACTGTTGTCCGATAAAAAAAATGCAAATGCTTGAAATATAAAGTTAAATAAGGTATATATGAGTTTTATAAAAACAAAGGATTGGGTTTAATAGTTTTGATGAATTGATTTTTATCAATTCATTTTGCCTCAATCCTGAAAGATGTAAATTGCTAAAAATCAATTCATCCTTTAGGAATGAGGCAAAGGAAGAAAACAATAAATTTACATACTTTTAGCTTAAATGTTTTTTTATCGGACATTGATAATTTTAAATATCGAAAAAGGAATAATAATTTAAGATTTTGAACGGCTTTCAACTTTAGAAAAAATCAAATATGAAAAAAATTTACATAGCTTTATTCTGTTTATTTTCACTAAGTGTTTCAGCAAATGTGTTCACCGTAATTAATACCAACGATAGTGGAAGCGGCACTTTACGTGAGGCAATCACTTATGCAAATGCTTATCCCGGAAGCCATACCATTAATTTTAATATTCCATTAACGGATTCACATTACAATGCGGCAAAGGGCGTTTGGACCATTACTCCGCTGTCAACTATGCCTTACATCACAAAAAGCAACATCCTTATTGATGGAACAAGCCAGACGGTAAACCATGGAAATACCAATGTTAACGGACCAGAAATAATTCTTGATGGCGCAAAAACCATTGATTTTGGATTTCATATTTTCAATGCTTCAAATATCATCATTAAAGGATTTGTGATTTGCAATTTTCTATATGGAGTGCAAATTTCGGGGACTTCAGCAACTGCAAACAAAATAGCAGGAAATTATATCGGT
>JBBQSF010000064.1:0-16402 GCA_038214085.1 Bacteroidales bacterium
ACTCCCTTGTCAATTGAACAGAGTGCGCCAATTTCAACATTATCCTCAATAATTGTTTTTCCACATGAATAAAGTTTGTCATATCCTTCGGGTCGTTTTTTAAAATAATAGGCATCAGCACCAATAACTGAATTGCTGTGAATAATTACATTGTCGCCAATTATTGAGCGATCGTAAATACTTGCATTTGCATGAATCAAGCAGTTTTTTCCTATTATTACATGGTTTCCAACAAAAGCACCCGGTTGGATAATTGTGCCTTGACCAATAATTGCAGAATCGCTTATGAATTTTGATGCAGCTTCAAAGGGAGCAAATTTTTTCGCAAAAAACACATAATCACGGAAGGGATCATCTGAAAAAATCAGTGCTTTTCCGGCAGGACAATCAACTTTTTTATTAATAATAATTGTTGTTGCCTTGGAATTAAGAGCTTTGTCGTAATATTTAGGATGGTCAACAAAAGTCAAATCACCTGGTTCAACTTTATGGATTTCGTTCAAGCCGCTAATTATGTGATCTGGATCTCCATCAAATTCTGCCTTAATAAGTGCTGCAAAATCTTTAAGTTTGTAAGCAGGGTTTATTTTCATAATAATTATTTTACTCTTTCAACATAAGTATGTGTGCGTGTATCTATTTTTATTTTTTCACCAGTATTGATAAATAATGGAACATTAACAAGTGCACCAGTTTCAAGTTTAGCCTGTTTTTGCGTGTTTGTGGCAGTATCGCCTTTTACACCTGGTTCGGAATACACAATTTCCAGTTCAACAAATGCTGGTAAATCACAACTTAAAGGCATTTCGTTATCTGCATGGAATACAATTTCTGCAGTTTGTCCTTCTTTTAGCAAATCAGGGGCACTAATAAGGACTTCGTCGATAGATACCTGTTCGAAGGTTTCTGCATGCATAAAGTTATACCCATTATCATCTTTGTAAAGAAATTGATAGGGGCGGCGCTCAATGCGGATAATATCAATTTTTGCACCTGAAGTAAATGTATTGGGAATTACTTTTCCGGTTTTTAAATTTTTAAGTTTTGTCCTAACGAATGCTCCTCCTTTTCCGGGTTTAACATGTTGAAATTCAACAATAACATAAGGATCGTTATTGTAATCAATACATAATCCATTTCTGATATCTGCAGTAGTTGCCATAAAGTAGTAATTTGTTTTTTTTGGTCGGCAAATTTAATTTAATTATACCAATGTGCCAAAGAATTGAAATATTTTGATTTATTGTTTTTGTTTAACGTTTTCAATCAGTTATAAAATATTTAATTGCAAAATATTTTTACAGAACCCATATTCATATTCTTTTGCATTTGAAGCCACGATAATAAGTGCATCTGATACCCGATTGCTGATAAGATTCTTATACCATTCTATTCCTTGATTGTCTAAATTTGAACAAGGTTCATCAAGAATTAAAATGGGTACATCTGAACAAAGAGTGAGTAAGAGTTTAATGCGTTGTTTCATTCCTGATGAAAAATCGGAAATATGCTTATTTGAATTTGCTTTAAGACCGGAGATTTCTATAAGATTTTGTGTTTGATAATTGTTGATAAAAGGCTTGAAATGTCCGTAAAATGTTATGATTTCTAATAGTGTGAGTTCTTCAAAGAGTTCGGTGTGAGGTGAACATACAGCGATTTGTTTAAAGATTTCTTCGTTGTTGATAATTGCTGTATTATTCTCAAAAAAAATCTTGCCTGCACTGGGAGTAACATATCCTGCTATAATCTGGCTTAGAGTTGATTTTCCTGAACCATTGGGACCAATTATAGCTGTAGGGTTTGCTGTTGAAAATTCAAAATTGATATTTTTAAAGATCCAATCAAAATTAAACTTTTTTCCTATTTGCTCAAGGCGGATTTTCAATTTAAAATTATTAAGGGCAAATAACTATACAATCTGACGGGAGTAACCTTTCATGATACCTCTGCTGGAATTTGAAATAAATGAAATTACCTCATCTCTTTCTGAAGTAGCTGGCATTTCTGCTTCAATTATTGCCACAGCCTGCGTTACATTATATCCTTTAAGATAAATAACCCTGTATATATCCTGAATTTCCTTTATTTTTTCAGGGGAAAACCCTCTGCGTCTTAATCCTATTGAATTGATACCTACAAACGACAAAGGTTCACGGGCAGCTTTGGTAAATGGCGGAACATCCTTACGCACAAGTGAGCCGCCGGATATCATTACATGTGTGCCTATATTTACAAACTGGTGAACGGCTGTTAATCCTCCAATAATTGCATAATCTTCCACTTTGATATGACCAGCAAGAGCACAAGCATTTGCAAGAATACAATTGTTTCCTACAATGCAGTCGTGTGCAATATGCGCATAAGCCATAATAAGACAATTGTCGCCGATAGTGGTTTCCCAGTTCGCTTTAGTTCCCCTGTTTATTGTAACACATTCGCGGATGGTAACATTGTTTCCGATAATAACAACCGTATCTTCGTTGTTGAACTTCAAATCCTGAGGAATTGCCGAAATAACAGCGCCAGGGAATATTTTACAGTTCTTGCCAATACGGGCGCCTTCCATAATGGTAACATTAGAACCAATCCAAGTGCCTTCTCCTATTTCAACATTTTTATAAACAGTAACAAATGGTTCAATTACCACATTGTTGGCAATTTTTGCCTGTGGATGGACATACGCTAAGGGTTGGTTCATACTTCTTTGTTTTTTACAATTTGAGCAGTAAGTTCTGCTTCCATAACTACTTTATTGCCAACATAAGCAACACCTTTCATCTGGCATATTCCACGACGAATAGGAGCCATTAAATCAAGTCTGAATACGAGCGTATCGCCTGGTACTACTTTATTTTTAAATTTCGCATTGTCAATCCTTAAAAAATAAGTGATGTAATTTTCAGGATCAGGTACAGTTTCCATAACCAGTATTCCACCTACCTGAGCCATAGCTTCAATCTGTAAAACACCAGGCATTACTGGCTCTACAGGGAAATGTCCGTTAAAGAAGTCTTCATTCATGGTAACATTCTTTACACCGACAACATATTTCTCAGTTAATTCAATAATTTTATCAATAAGTAAAAAAGGAGGTCGGTGAGGTAGAATGTTTCTGATTTGGTTGATATCATATATTGGTTTAACATTGGGATCGTAAACAGGTATATTTTTAGTTGCTTTGTGTTGTTTAATGTATTGTTTTATTTTTTTAGCAAACTCAACATTTGAATAGTGGCCAGGGCGTGTGGCAATAATATGTGCTTTAAGAGGCTTTCCAAGCAGAGATAAATCTCCAACAACATCCAGAAGTTTGTGACGGGCGGGTTCGTTATTAAAATGTAATTCCAGATTATTAAGAATTCCTTCTTTTAAAACTGCAACTTTTTCACGTTTAAAAATTCCTGCAAGCCTTGATAATTCTTCATCAGAAATTATTCTGTTTACAAAAACTATGGCATTGTTAAGATCACCACCTTTAATTAGGTCGTTATTTACAAGATATTCCAATTCATGGAGAAACACAAAAGTGCGGCATTCTGAAATATTATCATTGAAGTCTGAAATTTTTTCCAAACAGGCATTCTGCGTGCCAAGAACATTTGATTCGTAGTCAATCATCACCGATACCTTAAATTCGTCAGCAGGTAATGCAATTATTTCAACTTTGCGTTCAGGGTCAGAATAAATAATAGGTTCGTTAATTGTGATATATTCTTTTTCAGCATCTTGTTCTAGAATACCAGCTTGTAAAAGTGTTTGAGTAAAAATTTTTGAACTTCCATCATGTATAGGAGGTTCAATGCCGTTCATCTCAATCATGATATTATCAATTCCCAAGCCGGTTAAGGCTGCCAGCGTGTGTTCTACGGTCATTATTCGCACTCCGTTTGATTCAATTGAGGTGCCACGGGAAGTGTCAACAACTTTAGAAACATCAGCGTCAACTGTTGGGTGCCCTTCAATGTCGATTCGTTTGAATTTGAAACCGTGATTAATTGGAGCGGGGTAAAAAGTCATTGTAACTTCAATTCCGGAATGTAAACCTACACCTGAAACAGAAACAGCTTTTTGAATGGTACGTTGGTTTTTTATCATAGCGTACAAAAGTAATCAAAAATCAATAATACAAACAAATGATACTGGATATTTTAGCGGAATTGATGAAAAGAAGATTCTTTAATTTTCATTGAATTTATCAAACAATAGTTACATTTGCACTATTAAAATTTAAAAACATGGACACAAAAAATTTAGGATTCAATACAAAACTTATTCATTCTGGTGGTCATAAAGATCAATACGGCAGTGCTACTGTCCCAATTTATCAAACATCAACATTCATATTCGAAGATGCGGATTATGGCGCAAAATGTTTTTCTGGTGAAAAAGATGGATATATATACACACGCATTGGTAACCCTACTGTTCGTGCGCTCGAAAAAACAATTGCTGAACTTGAAAATGGTTTTGATGGAATTGCAGTTAGCTCTGGAATGGCAGCAGTTACAACTATTTATATGGCACTTCTAGGACAGGGTGCTCACATGGTTAGTACTGACGCTGTTTATGGCCCTTCTCGTGTTGTTATGGAAGATCATTTTTCTCGCTTTGGTGTTGAATCAACTTATGTGAATACTTCTGATGTAAATAATGTTATCAATGCTATCAGACCAAATACAAAAGTATTGTATCTCGAAACACCAGCAAATCCAACTATGGAAATTACTGACCTTAAAGAATGTGTCCGTATAGCTCATGAAAAAGGAATTATTGTGGTTGTTGACAACACTTTTTGTAGTCCTTATCTTCAAAAACCTTTGAACTATGGTGTTGATGTTGTTTTTCATTCAATGACAAAATTTATCAATGGACATGCTGATATTGTTGGGGGAATTATTGTTGCCAGAACCAAAGAAGTATATTCTAAATTAAGACCAATGATGGTTAATATGGGTTGCTGTATCGATCCTCATCAGGCTTACCTTGTTATCAGGGGGCTTAAAACGTTAAGCATCCGTATGGATCGCTCTCAGCAAAGTGCTGTTGTGATTGCAGATTTTCTGGAATCGCATCCAAAAGTTGAATGGGTGAAATATCCAGGTTTAAAATCGCATCCGCAATATGAACTTGCAAAGCAACAAATGGAAGGACCTGGTTCTATGATTAGTTTTGAACTTAAAGGTGGCGTTGACGCTGGTAAAGTTTTAATGAACAATGTAAATATTGCAATTCTTGCGGTATCTTTAGGTGGTGTGGAAACACTGATTCAGCATCCTGCTTCTATGACACATTCTAAAATGTCCATTGAAAAACGTCAGGCAGCAGGAATTACTGATGGGCTTGTTCGCTATTCCGTTGGAATAGAAAATGTAGAAGACCTGTTAGCTGACCTTTCTCAAGCTTTGGATAAAATTTAATTTTATCAAAACGAGTACCTTTATTTTCTTAATTTTATTGAGTTCTTATTTTTTATTATTATTAATTTTACTTTTTTATTATTAACCCCAAACTTTAATTAGTACATTTTTTATTTATGGAAAACAACGATCCTCAAACCCTGATGAATGACGAACAGCTTCCTCAGGATTTGACTTCTTCTACAAATGAATTAGTCACCGAAACTACTGCGCCGGAAATTGAAATATCTGATGTGAATATTGAAAAATCAGATGAAGAACCATTGGCAGAACACATTGTAATTAACGAAAATGTAAATCTTTCCGATGCTCCGGTTATCGACGAAACTGTTGTGATATCTGCTCAAGAATCGGAAAATCTTATTGCTGAAATTGAAAATGCCCAAAATTCTGAGTTCAAAAAAGATTTTGAGAACTTATCACCCGAAGAGTTGGTTGTTTCATTAGAAACACTCTTAAAATCAGATGACATTAATGAAATAAAAGCTGATGTAGCACTGATAAAAGTAAGTTACCTGAAAAAAGAAAAATTGCTAAAGGACGAAAAACTTAAAGCATTTGAAGAACAAGGAGGAAAAAAGGAAGAGTTTGCTTTTGAGGAAAGTGCATTAACTAAAAGATTTAATGACGCTTTTAATGTTTATAAAGAAATGCGTTCTCAGCATATTGAATCTCTTGAGAAGGAAAAATTGCAAAATCTTGCAAATAAAACAGCAATTCTAGAAGAATTAAAGCAACTTATTGATTCTGAAGAAGAACTTAAAAAAACATACGATGCTTTTAAGAGCTTACAGGAAAAGTGGAAAGAAATCGGCTTGGTTCCAAGAACCGAAATAAATAATCTTTGGCAGAACTATCATTTTCTTGTTGAAAAGTTTTTTGATAAAGTTAAGATAAATAATGAACTTAAGGATCTTGACCTTAAAAAGAACCTTGAAGCTAAAATAGAAATATGCGAAAAAACTGAAGAGCTAATCCTTGAACCCATTGTTTCAAAAGCTTTTCAGCAATTGCAAAAACTGCATGAGAAATGGCGCGAAATAGGTCCAGTTCCAATAGATAAAAAAGATGAAGTCTGGGACAGGTTCCGTGCTTCTACTGAAAAAATTAACGAGCGCAGAAAAGAGTATTATGATCAGGTGCAAGTTGAGCAAAAAGCAAACTTTGAAACCAAAATTGCTTTGTGTGAAAAAGTTGAACAAGTTACCGAAGCTGCAGCCAACAGTACCAGAGAATGGATGGATAAAACACAAACGCTGAACGAAATGCTTCAGTTGTGGAAAACCATTGGCCCTGCTCAGAAAAAAGATAATGAAGCAGTATGGCAAAAATTTAAAACTGCAATTGATAATTTTTTTGCTGCTAAAAAAGAGTTTTTCGATAAACTTAAAGAAGAACAAATAACAAATTATAACCTGAAAGTAAATTTATGCTTACAGGCCGAATCCATTAAATCTTCTACCAATTGGAAAAAAGCAACAGAAGATTTGATCCGACTTCAACAGGAATGGAAGAAAATAGGATCAGTGCCTAAAAAGTATTCTGATAAAATATGGAAAAGATTCCGTGTGGCCTGCGATGAGTTTTTTAGCAGCAAATCTTCTTATTTCTCTAATTTAGATGCAAAAGAAGAAGAAAATCTTATATTAAAAAAAGAATTGATTGAACAATTGAAAGCTTATCAGTTTAGTGCCGATAATAATGAAAACCTACAAATAATTAAGGATTTTCAGCGTAAATGGATGGAAATTGGTCATGTACCAATTAAAGTTAAGAACGATATTCAGAATGAATTCCGTAAGGTTATTGATGAACATTTTGACAAATTGAAAATAAATGCAGTTGAAAAAAATACAATGGCGTTTAAATCAAGAGTTGAAAACCTTATGTCATCACCTCAGTCGAACCAGATGATTTCAAAAGAAAGATTGTTCATTTCGAACAAAATTTCTACCTTGAAAAATGATATAAAACTTTGGGAAAACAATATCGGTTTCTTTGCCAATTCTAAAAAAGCGGATGTTCTTAAAGAAGAATTTCTTAAGAAAATAGAAAGTGGAAAACAGGAAATCCTTATTCTTGAAGCAAAATTGAAAGTTTTAAAAGACGCACGATAAAAAATTAAATTTATACCTGACAGGTTTTTTAAACCTGTCAGGTATATTTTATTTAATTTTTAATCCAATTCAGAATTTTATCAGATTCAGGACTTTCTTTTGGAGGCACCATATCTATGAGTTTTCCGGTTTCATCTATCATGAATTTTTGGAAATTCCATGTTACCGGCGCATCCATAACTCCATTTTGATCTTTATTTGTTAGCCATTTATACAATGGATCTATATCTTTTCCCTTTACTGAAATTTTACTCATCATCTGAAAACTGACACCATAATTTTTTGTGCAGAAATCTTGAATTTCTTCGTTGGTGCCGGGTTCCTGTGATAAAAAATTGTTTGCCGGAAATCCAATAATGGTAAACTTATCGCCTCCATATTCTTTGAATAATTTTTCAAGTTCCTTGTATTGGGGCGTTAACCCGCATTTACTGGCCGTATTTACAACAAGAACTTTCTTTCCTTTTAATGTTGAGAGATCGAAGTCCTTTCCATCAATTGACTTAACCTTAAAATCATAAAATGATGTCTGAGCATGTATTGATGATGTTGCCAATATTACCATACTTGCAATAATATATTTTTTCATATACTTAATGTTTTAATTTTAAGCAAAGGTATGAAAAATATTTTATTTAGAATAATTCTATATAGTATTTTTTGAAGCAATTAATTTTTGGCGTTCAATATATCTTCTGCAGTCATGTATCCGTGGGCAGTTGCGTATATAATTGATCGTGTATGACCAGAACAATCGCCAATAAACTTCAGATTAGGAAATAATTTATTATTTAGAAGATTTGAATAAAATTTAATTTCAGGAGCGTAAACAAGATTGTCAGGGTTTGAAATGCCTGGGATTACTTTGTTAAGGTGTTCAATAAAATCGATAATACTTTCTATGATTCTTCGCGGAAAAGCAAGATTTATATCTCCCAAAATAAATTTGTCTTTGTCAAGAGTAGGCAATACACGGTTTAGGTTTTTTGTGCGTTTAGATTCTTTAAAATGCGAATACGTTTGAAGAATTACTTTTCCTTGTCCGGCTAATAAATTCGACATTTTTGCGATATATGAACCATAACCGGTTGGGTCGTTAAATGGCTCAGTTAGCTGAATGGTAACAAGTATTGCAAAGTTGGTATTCTTGCTTTTTTCTCTGAGCTTTGAATGACCATTAACAGTAGTAAAATCGCCATAATTTTCAAGTACTACAAAACCTGAAGGATTGTTGCAAAATGTACGTACACTATATCCTGTGCGGCTTTTATATTTTACTTTAAATTCGTACATTTCGCGGTTGATATCGTCAACAATATGGTTGGGCAGCTCGAAGCGAATTCCAAGATCTACCTTGGTATTATCAAGAATAAGTTCAGGAAAAGATTTAATAATTGTTTTTACCAGTGGATGTCCGCTTCTGCCAACGCCAACTACGCAATAATCAAAATTTTCGGAATCATTAATTCTAATTTGTTCATTGGATTTTTCAATCGAAGTAACGTTGTAATTATAATGAAAATGTATGTTTTTATGCGAACTGAAGTTTTCGTAAATACTGTAGAGAACTTCTTTCAATTGGTCGGTTCCGATATGGTAGAAATCGGCTGTAATCGGTTGAAAACCTTTATCGTAGAATTTTTTAAAATAATCTGTAGCCCCAAATGAACATCCTGTTTCAACATTCTGATGGTCGGTATGGTTGATGTAGAAGTCAACCAATTTTTTTTGAAGAAGGGTATCAATTTCAATATCACCGCCCATATCCTTTGATACGAATAATTTTCCATCAGCCCGTATTCCAGAAATGCTTGAAGAATAAATGTCTTTACTTTTTTCAAAGACATGTATCTCGTGTTCAGAATCCTTTATGCGTTCAATAAAACCTATGGCAGCTGCGCCAAATCCTACAATAGCAATTTTCATATTTTTTGGGTTTTAAAATAAATTATATATTCTTATCAACTTTGCTTAATTCAATTTACAAACATGACTGTCGCAGGCAAGTGCAACTTTTTGGTTAACAAATTTATTTAAATAAAATTCATTTGGTGTCAATTAATTTGTTTTTCTTCTTTGTCTGGATTATCAATTTGTATTATTTTTTTTGCATTTAGTTTTGTAATTACTTTTTTGCCAGTAGTTTTTTCTAATTGCAAACGTGCAGCTCTTGCCACTTTTCCACCTTTTTTAGCAACCACTTTGTTTTCATCAAATGTTTTCGGTTGCTTATCTTTTGATATTTCTGTTGTTGATGCTTCTGCAAGCATATTTAAAACCAATTCCAAATTGGTCATGTGGTCGCGCAGATTTTCTTTTTTTAAATTTTTAAAAGCTTTGTATTGCTTGGTGGAAAGGTCGCTCCATGCTTTTGAAATGTCATCGGTAAGAGTTGCAAATTCTTGTCCTTTTTTTACGCCACGGTTTTCCCATTCATCAGTAAGTTCTTTTCTGATTTCAATACTTTTCAGGCGTTGGTTAATCCAATCTTTGCTGTAACCCTTCTTTAAATATGTTTCCATCAATCTGTCAATTCCAATCTCAGGGTCTTCAATTTCATCAATTCGTTCACGAGCAACTTTTGCAATCCATAACTTAAATGGTTCTGCTTTTGGCGATGGAATTGATTGAATTAAACGAAAAAGTGATTCTGTATCTGCAACATCGGTTAAATACATTTTGCCGTCAGCAGAGCGCATTTTCAGTTGGTTACAATTTGTAACCAACTCACTACCTTCCTTTGATAGCCTGTGTTTTAAAACTTTCCAGTAATTATTTGGATTTGTGCTATCGGTTAAAACACTTATTACATCGACAATAGAAAAAAACCATTTCTCTTTTTCATCATTCCAAAGGGTTCTGACTTGCTTTTGTTCAAAAAGTTTTATTGAGTTTTCTTTCGTCATTTATGAATTATAAGTTGATTTTTTGAAGCTATTATTGAACTTCGAAGCATATTAATAATTTATATGCTCCAATAGAAATTATATTTTGTCGCAGACCAACTTTTTAGTAATCTGAGATCATTCTACGAAGTAATGTTATAGGGTAGTTATAGAAAAACCAAATTCTTCGAAATTTTTATATCATAATTTATTTTCATCCTTTTCCTTTTTAGTTTATATGATTCTTGTTTTTCCAATTTCAGATTTTTCCTATCCAGTTTAATGTTGGCATTAATGCTGTTTATTTATTTTACTCTGATGTCAAAGATAGAAAAATATTGACATAAACGGGAGCATTTTAATTCCAAAAAACTATTCAAACACCCCCATTCCAAACAAAGCAAAATCATATTTAACCGGATCCGAAGCATCAAATTTTCTGAGGTTTTCTGTAAGTTCTTCCACTGCTTTCCAATCATTTTGCTTGCGAGATAAAAGTCCAAATTTTCTTGCATTATTTCCCGAATGCACATCCAGCGGACAGAGTAGGGCCGAAAGTGGTATTTGTTTCCATAAGCCAAAATCTACGCCTTTGTTATCATTTCTTACCATCCATCGCAAAAACATGTTAATACGTTTGCAAGCGGAGTTTTTAGTGGGATCGGAAATGTGCTTTTCTGTTCGAAGAAAATGAATGGGTTCGAAAAACACTTTTCTGAAATGAGCTATAGCACTTTTTACTTTGAAATCTTCAAAAAAACCATAATTAAAAACACTTTCCAGTCCACCATGGTTTAGATAAATATTTTTCAGCGAATGTAAAAAGAACATGCAGTCTTCCCCGTTAAACGTACGATGGACAAAGTTATTAAACCTTACAAATTCCTTTTCATTAGCATTTAAAATAAAATTAATTGGATCGCCTTCCAATAATTCAATTAACTTTTGTGCATTTTTAATGATAACCGGACGTTGTCCCCATGAAATGGAAGCCGATAAAAAAGCAGCAATTTCAATATCTTCTTTTTTGCAGAATTTATGCGGAATGCTTACTGGATCCAAAGCAATGAATTCTTTTGAATTGTATGATTCGTATTTATAATCAAGAATTTTTTTTAATTCACTGTAGTTCATGAGTTGGCAAAAAAAAGACCTCCCTTATATGGAAGGTCTTATGTTTTAATTAAATTAACTTAGTTGAGAATTTGTATTCCTTGTATTATTTCTTTGCCAATTTCAACAGCTTTAACATTTTCGGGAATCATTCCGTGATGCCTTGTTGGCAATGATTTCTCTAGACCTTTTTGAATGAATTCAGATGAAATGATAGGTTTCACTTTTAAATATCCGCCAAGAACCATCATATTAAAAACTTTCAGGATTCCGAGCTTGGCAGCTTCGTCGTTTGCGTCAATACGATAAATGTTGATATCCTTACGACATGGGTGTTTGGTAATTCCGTTTCCATCGTAAATAAGGCATCCACCTGGTTTTACAGAACTTTCAAATTTATCCATTGATTGTTGGTTAAGGATAATTGCGGTATCGTAAGCTGTAAGAATTGGTGAGCTGATTCTTTCATCACTTATGATCACCGTTACATTTGCAGTACCGCCTCTCATTTCGGGGCCGTATGATGGCATCCACGAAACTTCTTTATTTTGCATTATGCCGGAATAAGCGAGAATTTTCCCCATGGAAAGAACGCCTTGTCCACCAAAACCTGCTATGATTATTTCTTCAGTCATTTTATTTAAGGTATAAATTGTTAATTAGGATATTTTTAATTTTCTTATTCAACTGCAGGAACTTTAATATCGCCCAAAGGATAGAACGGAAACATATTTTCTTCCATCCATTTGTTTGATTGAACCGGAGTCATTTTCCAACCTGAATTGCAATTTGAAACTATTTCAACAAACGATACTCCTTTATTGAGTTTCTGGTTCTCAAATGCTTTGCGAAGAGCTTTTTTGCATTTGCGAACATTTCCAGGAGTATGAACAGCCTGACGGGTTACATAGTATGTTCCGGGCAATTGTGCAACAAGTTCCGTCATTTTTAATGGATTCCCCATCATTTCAACATCACGGCCGTAAGGGCATGTAGAAGCCTTCATTCCGGGAAGTGTTGTTGGAGCCATCTGGCCACCGGTCATTCCATAAATTCCGTTGTTGATAAAAATCATGGTAATGTTTTCACCACGGTTGCATGCATGAATGGTTTCCGCAGTACCAATAGCTGCAAGATCTCCATCGCCCTGATATGTAAACACAAACTGGTCGGGATTTAATCTTTTTACAGCCGTTGCAAGGGCAGGAGCCCTACCATGCGCAGCCTGTTGCATATCTATATCCATGAATTCGTAAGCAAGAACCGAACAACCTACAGGAGCTATTCCAATAGTTTGTGAAACAATTCCCATTTCTTCGATTACTTCAAGCACTAAACGGTGTGCAGTTCCATGACCGCAGCCTGGGCAATAACTCAATGGCTTATCAGTAAAGAGTTTTGTTTTAGTATAGACTAAATTTTCGGGTTTTATAATTTCTTCTCTTGTCATTTTTTAACCTCCTATTATTTGTTTTTCCAATGCTTCCAATACGCCTTCCGGAGTCGGAATTATTCCGCCTGTGCGACCATAATGTTCTACTTTGTTTTTCCCAAGAATTGCAAGTTGCACATCTTCGATCATTTGCCCAAGGTTCATCTCAACTACAAGCATACCTTTAACTTTTCCTGCATATTTTGCAATTTCTTTTTTCGGGAAAGGGAAAAGAGTAATTGGACGAAATAAACCAATTTTATATCCTTTTGCTCTGCCCATATCAATTGCTTTCTGACAAATACGCGCACTTGAGCCAAAAGCTACAAACAAATACTCAGCATCGTCGCATGAGATTTCTTCATAACGAACTTCGTTTTCTTCCATTTTTTTGTATTTGGCTCCTAGCTTGTTAACATGCTTCTCTTGTTTGGAAGAATCAAGGTCAAGCGATGTAATTATATTTCTTTCGCGGTCTGGAGTCTTTCCGGTGGTTGCCCAAGGTGAGATTTTACAAATTTCTTCGTGGGTCCAGCGGGGAACTTGTTCGTCAATTTCAACTTTTTCCATCATTTGCCCGATAATTCCATCTGACAAGATCATTATTGGATTGCGGTATTTAAAAGCAAGATCGAAACCTAGTTTTATAAAATCATACATTTCCTGAACTGATGCAGGAGCAAGAACGAGTAACCTGTAATCGCCATGTCCACCGCCTTTGGTAGCTTGAAAATAATCACATTGCGAAGGCTGAATAGTGCCAAGGCCGGGGCCTCCGCGAACAACATTAACAATTACGCAAGGTAGTTCAGCTCCTGCCATATACGAGATTCCTTCCATTTTAAGGCTTATTCCGGGGCTTGATGAAGAAGTCATAACTCTTTTGCCGCATGAAGCGCCACCATATACCATATTGATGGCTGCAACTTCGCTTTCGGCTTGCAATACAACCATACCAGTTCTTTCATGTGGTTTTTGAGCAAAAAGATATTCTATTATTTCTGTCTGGGGAGTTATAGGGTACCCAAAATAGCCATCGGCACCGGCACGGATAGCAGCTTCTGCTACTGCTTCGTTACCTTTCATTAATCTTAATTCTTTCATTGTATTGAAGAGTTTTTATAAATATTAGATTTTTACTCTGTAAACTGTGATAACTCCGTCGGGGCATACCACTGCGCAATTGGTACAGCCTGTACAATTATCATTAATAGGTTCGGCATAATGATAGCCTTTTCCGTTAACAGGTTTCGCCATTGCAATTACAGCCTCGGGGCACACGCCAACGCATACTTCACAACCCTTGCAGCGTTCGATATCTACAACAATTGCTCCTTTTACTTTTGCCATTGATTATTCTCCTTAATTTGTTAATATTAAAAGATGTTTAATGTCTGTTATTAAAAGACAAATCTATGAATTATTTTGTTAATTAATTCACAACATAAAGAAATTATTTTTTCATCCAATTATATGAATGAAAGAATTTCTCTATTTAAATTAGCTTTGCTTGTGATGTTCGTTGAATATTTGAAGACGGTGTTCGAGCACAGGAAACTGTTCCCGCTTAATAAGTGAAACACATGCCCTCATTCCTTCAGTTCGTTCACTTCCGGTTATTCCTAGTGATATGGCACTAATACCATAATAAAGCAATTCTTCCAGCAATTCTTCGCCGGAAAATCCGGGATATGAAAAAGTGAAATAAAAGCCATCTGCAAGATCATCGTTTTCATCTTTATCATAAACTATTTTAAAGCCATTATCGATGAACATTTTTTTCATAATATGAGCTTTTTCGCCATAATCTCTCACATAGTCAACAAAGTTGAATTTACCTTCGTTAGCAGCTTTTAAAATGGCAGCAAGTGCATATTGCGCAGAGTGCGATGTTCCAGAACTTAATGAATATACAGTTCCATAGATCATGGCTCGTCCGAAATTATCAGAATTGTAAAACCGTTTGAGATCTGGTGCTACAGTACAAAACAATTTTGGAGAAATCACCATCATCCCTATTCGCTGACCTGCATAACTAAATGCTTTTGAACTGGAGATAAACAAAATATAATTATCGGTGTATTTAGCTGCAGATGGTTGAAAAGGAGGAACACCGGGTTTTGAATAATCCTTACGGAAATCCATTCCAAAGTAAGCAAGGTCTTCAAGAACTATAACATTGTATTTATTTGCCAATTCGGCAATAATGCGTAATTCCTTATCAGTAAAGCAAATCCAGCTTGGGTTGTTTGGATTTGAATACAAAATACAGGATATGTTTCCTTTTGAAAGGTAGGATTCAATCTTGTCGCGAAGCTTATCGCCACGATAATTGTAAACATCAAATGCTTCGTATTTTAAACCAATTACTTTGTGCTGTTGTTTGTGAACTGGAAAGCATGGGTCGAGGAAAAGTGTAGTGTCTTTTTCTTTGTACATGCGGTTTACTGTCATAAATGCAGCATATGCGCCCTGCATTGAACCTACGGTAGGAATACAATTTTCGGGAGTAACATTTACATCCAGAAATAATTTAACGAAGTTGGCAATTTCCTTTTTCAGGATTGGAGTTCCATCAATGTCAGGATAAATAGCAGCTACACCATTTCTGAGTGCGGCAATTTCTGCTTCGATACCAATTTGAACTGGTGGCAAACCAGGAACACCCATTTCCATTCGGATGTATTTATCGCCGGTTTCGTTTTCAATGTTATCAATAAGTCGTTTGATTTCTCGTATGGTAGCTTTTCCTACCACGGGAATGTTGCTTTCGCCAATCTTGGCTTTTACCACGTCAAAATTAATGGGCGTTTCTTTCATGTCAAGAGTTTTTTTCGGTTGAATAATGTATATTGAAAATTATGGTCTAAAAATAGCATAATTTTGAGAAATGGAAGGGAAAAATAAAAATTTACAGTAAACTTTTTTCAAATTAAGTTCTCTGGAAATTATTAAAGAAAACAGAAATGGTTATTTGCTTTTCTGACTTGCAATAGAAAGGATTACTCCCAGTGCAATGCCCAGAAATGCTGCAAAAACAACTCTGTATTCTCCCGGAAGTAAAAATGTTATGGTGTGTGCAGGAATCCAGAAGAAAGGAATGGTACGTTTAAAAACAAAATCCCATTGTACTGTCCAGTTTATTGATGGAAATATTTTTTTGAAATTTATGGGTTTAAAAAAACCGCTTAATGATCCTCCATTACCAACAATATGCATATCTGTAATTTTATGAAAGGTCATCATAACGGGAGCATAAATAAGATTCATAATTGCACTTATTGAGAATGCTGCCAGTATTCGTATTCCTGCATTTCCATTGCTTATTGCATCAAAAAGATCCTTAGTTTTCATTGCGTCAACCACTCCTTTTATACCACAGCTTTTTTCAAGAAATACGGGAACGCCAACTGCAAATACAACAAATGCAAGTTT
>JBBQSF010000065.1:0-16192 GCA_038214085.1 Bacteroidales bacterium
TTTGAGTAAATAAATGACAGAAGAAAAGAAAAAACGAAAAACATTTTTCAAAAAGCTTAAGAATAAATACAGGCTTGTAATTTTGAATGCAGACACTTTTGAAGAAAAGGTTTCCATAAGGCTTTCGCGGCTTAATGTGTTTGTAATTATTGTTGCAGCCTCTGTTCTTCTGGTTATTGCAACCACTTATATTATTGCATTCACACCGCTTAAGGAATTCATTCCCGGCTACGGTTCACAATCCGAACGAACCCTCCGAAACCTAATGTTGAAAGCCGATTCGCTTGAAGAAGATGTAAAACAAAAAGATTTATATCTCTACAATATCAAAAATATCATGGAAGGTAAAGAAGTGGTTGACAAATTGCCTGAGAAGCCAGACTCTTCGGCTTCAAATTATGATAACATCAACTTTACAAAATCGAAAGAAGATTCCCTGCTAAGGATAGAAGTAGAAGCTCAGGAAAAGTACAATTTGGCCGAAGGGATTTCTGTGGGTTCTGCAGCTGCATCATCCATTAGCAATCTTTTCTTTTTTACTCCATTAAAGGGAATTGTAACCAATAATTTCAACATTACTTCGGGGCACTATGGCGTCGATATTGTTTCAAAGAAAAATGAAGCCATAAAATCCACACTCGACGGAACAGTTATTTTTGCATCGTGGACGCTTAAAACCGGCTACACCATTGCTATTCAGCACAAAGAAAATCTGATTTCTGTTTACAAACACAATTCAGTACTTCTTAAACGGGAAGGTGAATATGTAAAAGCAGGCGAAGTGATTGCCATTATTGGCGAAACAGGTGAACTCTCCACTGGTCCGCATTTGCATTTTGAATTATGGTTTAACGGAAGTCCTGTTAATCCTAAAGATTACATGGTATTTTAATTTTTCATTTTGAAGAAACACATCGCTATATTAGGATCCACAGGGTCGATAGGTACACAGGCACTTGATGTTATAAGAGCCAACCCTGATGCTTTTTCGGTTGAAGTTCTTACCGCCAACAACAATGCGGATCTTTTAATAAGGCAGGCGCTTGAATTCCGACCCGACTCCGTTGTTATTGCCAACGAAAATCATTATAAATATATTAAAGAATCCCTTTCTGATTCCGATATTAAAGTGTATGCAGGAGCTGATGCCATTGAACAAGTACTCGAACTCGACAATATCGATCTCGTTCTTACTGCTTTGGTAGGTTTCAGTGGCTTAAAACCAACAATAAGCGCAATACAAGCCGGCAAGCAAATTGCGCTGGCAAACAAAGAAACCCTTGTGGTTGCAGGAGAAATGATAACTTCTATGGCAAGAGATAAAGGCGTAAATATTTATCCTGTCGACTCTGAACATTCCGCAATTTTTCAATGCTTGGCTGGAGAATTTCACAATCCGGTAGAAAAAATAATACTTACTGCGTCTGGTGGGCCGTTCAGAGGGAAAACCTCAGAAGAATTAAAAAATGTTACATTGAGTCAGGCATTGAAACATCCAAATTGGACTATGGGAAGTAAAGTTACCATCGACTCGGCAACCATGATGAACAAAGGCCTTGAAGTAATTGAAGCCAAATGGTTGTTTGCATTAAAACCCGAACAAATTGATGTGGTGGTGCACCCACAATCGATCATACATTCTATGGTTCAATTTACAGATGGATCAATAAAGGCACAAATGGGTTTGCCAGATATGAAACTTCCGATACAGTATGCCCTTGCATATCCAAACCGTATTTTTTCCGCGTTCCCACGTTTTGATTTCACTTCTTATCCTCAACTTACATTCGAAAAGCCTGACACCAAGGTTTTCAGATGTCTGAATCTGGCTTTTGAAGCACTCGCTCAAGGTGGAAATATGCCTTGCGTTCTGAATGCTGCCAACGAAATTGCGGTAAGTGCATTTTTATCTGAACGAATCGGGTTTACAGAAATTCCCGTTATCATTGAAAAAACGCTTCGAAATTCTACTTTTATCACCATCCCGATCTTCAAAGCCTTATTGATACTGATAATGCTGCAAGGCAAATGGCAAGCTCACTGCTGTAAGAGAATTATCGCTATTCCTTTTTATGTTTTCCTTATATTTGCAAACCTATTTTTTATTTATGGAAATTTTCATCAAAGCATTGCAACTCATTTTTAGTTTGTCCATTCTTGTAATACTGCACGAACTCGGACATTTTATTCCTGCAAAATTATTTAAAATTAAAGTAGAGAAATTTTATCTTTTTTTTGATCCATGGTTCTCTCTTTTCAAAAAGAAATACAAAGACACTGAATATGGTATTGGCTGGCTTCCGTTAGGAGGATATGTAAAAATTTCCGGAATGATTGACGAATCCATGGACAAAGAGCAAATGAAACAGCCTCCCCAACCTTGGGAATTCCGGTCGAAACCAACATGGCAACGCCTTATTATTATGATTGGTGGAGTTACCATGAATGTGATACTTGCAATTGTAATTTATATTGTAATGCTTGCCGTTTGGGGCGAAGAATATCTTCCAACCAAAAATGTAAAATACGGAATCACCTGCGATAGTTTAGCCATGGAAATGGGACTTCGGAACGGTGATAAAATCCTATCCATTGACAATAATTACGTAGACGATTTTGCGAAAATTCCTTCTGAAATAATTCTTGAAAATGCCAAAACCATACAGGTGGAACGCGATGGAAAACAAGAAAACGTTTTAATTCCAAGTGGAATTATCAGCAAACTTATCAAGAAAAAAACTCCCGATTTTATTGGTATCCGTTATCCTTTTGTTGTCGGTGGTTTTTTAAAAAATTCTGTTGCTGAAAAAGCCGGTGTAAAAATAAACGATCAAATCATAGGAATAGAACAAACCCTTACTGCCTACTTTGACCAGTTCCGTGGCGAAATTGTAAAGTACAAAAACAAAGAAATTTCGTTGATGGTTTTGAGAAATAAAGACACATTGCGCCTTCCGATGAAAGTTACCGAAGAAGGAACCATTGGCGTACAAACCACGGATATTACAAAAGTTTTTGAAACGAAAAAACACGAATACACCATACTTCAGGCCATTCCTGCCGGTGCAGTAAAAGCGTACAAAGCTGTTGGCAATTACCTGAAACAACTGAAACTTATTTTTTCCCCAGAAACCAAGGCTTATGAATCTCTTGGAGGTTTTATTTCAATTGGAAAAATATTTCCTGCCGAGTGGGACTGGCAATCGTTTTGGAGCCTTACCGCTTTTCTTTCCATTATTCTTGCAATCATGAATCTCCTGCCAATTCCTGCGCTTGATGGCGGGCATGTATTGTTCTTGCTTTACGAAATTGTTACGCGCCGCAAACCGAGCGAAAAATTCCTGGAATATGCGCAATATGTAGGAATGATATTGCTTCTTGCTTTGCTTGTGTTTGCAAACGGAAACGACATCTGGAAACTTTTCAAATAAACATTTGAATGAAAAAGGTGGTTGTTCTTACAGGAGCAGGCATTAGTGCCGAAAGCGGAATTAAAACTTTTCGCGACAGCAATGGTTTATGGGAAGAATACCGCGTTGAGGACGTTGCCACTTTTGAAGCCTGGCAAAGAAATCAGAATTTGGTTCTGGAATTTTACAATCAACGCCGCAAGCAATTGCTAGATGTAAAACCCAATGCGGCTCATTTTGCTTTAGCTCAATTGGAGCAGTTTTTTGATGTTGAAATCATAACCCAAAATGTTGATGATTTGCACGAACGGGGCGGTTCTTCAAAAATTCTTCATTTGCATGGCGAATTAAAAAAGGTGAGAAGTACGTTGGATGAAAATCTTGTTTACACTCTAGATGGTTGGGAACTTAAGCCCGGCGACAAATGCCCAAAAGGTTCACAACTTCGCCCCCATATTGTTTGGTTTGGCGAAGCGGTTCCGAATATTGTTCCGGCTGCCGAAATTTGCGCTAAAGCGGATATACTAATTGTTATTGGAACTTCATTAAATGTATATCCTGCGGCAGGTTTATTAAGTTTTGCCCCTTCTGGAATACCAAAATATCTTATCGATCCGAAAGCCTCACCGGTTTCCGGAATTCGGAACTTAACAGTAATAACTAAAACAGCAGGAGTAGGTGTGCCGGAATTGGTACAAAAATTAATTGCAGAAAACCGCTAAAAATCTTATTAATTGGAACGCTGATTTATTTGATTATATATGATTTGCGCTGATTAACTTATCATAAAAAATCCGCATTATCTGTGTTCTATTCTATCCGATAAATCTTTTTTCCACCTTATCCCAGTTTATCAGTTGCCAGAATGCACCAACATAATCGGGGCGTTTGTTCTGATAATCGAGATAATAAGCATGTTCCCATACGTCGCAGGTGAGCAAAGGCTTTAATCCGTTTTTCATGGGATTTCCCGCATTGCTTTCCTGAACTATTTCAATGGAGCCATCTTCTTTCTGTACCAACCAAGCCCAGCCGGAGCCAAACAAAGTTACAGAAGCTGCCGTAAACTTTTCTTTAAACTGTGCAAACGAACCAAATGTTTTATTGATTGCTTCTGCAATTTGCCCTTTAGGTTCTCCGCCTGCATTGGGTGCAAAACTTTCCCAATAAAATGTGTGGTTCCATACTTGGGCAGCATTGTTAAAAATTCCACCGCTGGCTTTTTTAATAATTTCTTCGAGCGAAAGATTTTCAAATTCCGTTCCCGGAACCAGATTGTTTAAATTGTTTACGTATGCCTGGTGGTGTTTGCCGTAGTGAAACTCCAGTGTGTGTTTTGAAATTATTGGTTCCAATGCATCCATTGCATAAGGAAGTTCGGGAAGTGTAAAGCTCATAATTGTAATTTTTAATTTGATTCAAAGTTAGTGAAAATAATTTCAAGAGCAAAATATCATGAAATTATTTTTAACATGACCTATCAAAAACAAGAGATAAAAAAGACAATATTATCACCAAATTAGCATATAATACTGATTAATCGAAATTAATTTACAAGCATACTTGACATTGATAATTTCTTGATGTACATTTGAAACTTTATAAATTATGTATAAAATGTCCTATTTCTTATTGGCAATTGTATCTATTTTGCTAAGCGGAAAGGATCATTTCTAAAATATCATTTCAATAAACATAAAAATACGATTTTGCCTTTTCAAACAAATTGCCGCCGATAAAATTGTGGTGATAAAATGAAATCAGGTCTATTAATACTCATTCGTTGTTCAAAATATTTGGAAGTTTTACCAAAATAAAAATTCCTTACATTTGCAAAAAACTCAAAATGAAAAACATATTTTTTTTACTTGGCATAACCTTCATGCTCTCTCTCTCAGCCTGCGGCCCTTCGCAAAAAGAAATGGATGAACAAAAAAGAATCGACGATTCGCTTATGGAAAAAGAACGCAATGTTGCTATTGACAATGCCAATGCTTTGCTATCCGACACCACAACTACAAAGGATACAATGGCTACCATTGAAACCAAAACAAAATAGGGAATTTGATTTCGGTTCACTTCCTACTTCGGCACTTTTTTGCAACATCAAGATGAGCAATACAAAATAATCAACAGAAATTTTCAGAGTATTGCAACGCTGAAACAGAAGGCAATTAATTAAACCAGAAATAAAAAAAGGAAGCCATAGTTTTATGATTTCCTTTTTTATTTTTTACTAAGTATTGGTATTATGCGCTATATGCTTCGATATCGCTTTTAACTTTTTTAACCAAACCCTGAAGTACAGTACCTGGGCCCACTTCAATAAATGTTGATGCGCTGTCGGCAATCATGTTTTGCATGATCTGTGTCCAACGCACAGGAGAAGTAAGTTGGGCATTAAGGTTTTTCTTAATGATATCGGGGTTTTTAACAGGTTGTGCATTTACATTCTGGTAAACAGGGCAAATTGGTTCGATGAATTTTGTTGCATTAATTGCATCAGCGAGTTCAACACGTGCTGATTCCATAAGTGGTGAATGGAAAGCGCCACCTACTTTTAAGGGCAATGCTCTTTTTGCACCTGCAGCTTTTAATTTTTCACAGGCAATTTCAATTCCTTTTATGGAACCGGAAATTACCAATTGTCCGGGGCTATTGTAATTTGCAGGAACAACAACCTCATCAGTAATTGATTTGCAAATATTTTCGGCTATGGCATCGTCAATTCCAAGTATGGCAGCCATGGTTGAAGGGTTTGCTTCACAGGCTTTCTGCATTGCTGATGCACGTTTTGAAACGAGAATCAACCCATCTTCGAAAGTAAGGGCTTTTGCCGCAACCAAAGCAGAAAATTCACCCAGTGAATGACCGGCAACCATATCAGGTTTGAATGATGCACCAAGTGTTTTGGCTAAAATAACTGAATGTAAAAATATTGCAGGCTGTGTTACTTTTGTCTGACGAAGATCTTCATCGGTTCCGGCAAACATTAGGTCGGTGATACGGAACCCAAGAATTTCGTTGGCTTTTTCGAACATTTCTTTTGCAAGAGGAGAATTGTCGTACAAATCCTTACCCATTCCAACAAACTGGGCACCTTGTCCCGGAAATACGTATGCTTTCATAAAATAATATAAGTTATTGAATTTTAATAATAATTATCTTCTATTGCCCATAAAGCGAAGAAGAAAAAGAAACAAGTTGATGAAATCAAGATACAGTGTTAGTGCACCCATAATTGCATACTTTCTACCGGGTTCGGTGCCTGCGTCAACAGTTGCACCAATGCGTTTTAATTTCTGAACATCCCATGCTGTAAGACCAGTAAAAATAAGTACTCCGGCACAACTGATCACATAACCCATGGTCTGACTTTTCATAAAGAAATTTGCCAGCATAGCAATAACAAGTCCAATAAGCGCCATTCCCAGAATTGCTCCAAATTTGCTCAAGTCGGTTTTTGTAGTATAACCCAGAACAGCCATAACGCCAAATGTTCCAGCAGTAACTCCAAAAGTTAAATAAATGGAGGAAGCAGTATAAACCCAAAAAATAAAACTTAAGCTCATTCCCATTACAAATGAATAGACCACAAAAAGCACTGTTAATGCCATTGCAGACAATTTGTTAAAAGCAAAGGACATGATCAAAACAAAAGCAAAAGGAGCAAGCATAATAACCCATCCTAAAGGTTTCATGCCTGTTTCGCCAATCAGCGAAGACATGAAAGAAAGGTTTGTACTGAAATAATAAGCAAATATGGAGGTAATTCCCAGCGCAATTGCCATCCAGGAAAAAACATTTGAAATAAAAGTTTTGGAAACAGCCGAAGTATCAACTGCGGTGTTCGCTGCATTGTTGAAGTTCATGTTTTGAAATTGCATAATTTTACGTTTTAAAATTAAGGATGCAAAATTACAAAAAAAATTAATGCAAGTGGACGCCTATAAGATGCATAAATTCTGCACGGGTTTTATCAACCATAAATGCTCCGGTAAAGTCGGAAGTAGTAGCTACAGAATTTTGTTTCTGAATGCCTCGCATACGCATACACATGTGTTCTGCTTCAATAACCACAGCAACACCAAGAGGTTTTAATGTTTGTTGAATACAATCTTTAATTTGTGTGGTAAGTCTTTCCTGAACCTGCAACCGACGGGCAAAAGCATCTACAATTCTTGGAATTTTGCTTAATCCCACAATATAACCATTGGGAATGTAAGCAACATGGGCTTTGCCGATAAAAGGAAGCATGTGGTGTTCGCACATAGAATATATTTCAATGTCCTTAACTAAAACCATTTGCCGGTAATCTTCCTTAAACATTGCCGATTTTAATATTGCTTCCGGATCAAGATCGTAGCCATGTGTGAGAAACTGAAATGCTTTTGCAACGCGTTCAGGGGTTTTAAGTAAGCCTTCCCGTTCGGGGTTTTCGCCAAGAATTTGAAGAATTTCTTTGTAATTTTTCGCGAGCTGATCAATGAGCACAGGATTGTAAACATCAATTTTTGCATAACCATCCATTTCGTTTTGTTTGGCCATTTCTTTATTTAAATCAGTCATAGTAAATTTATTTAGTGGCATTATTGGCCGTAGTATTCAACAAAATTATTTTCAGTTTCAACAAGTTTTATTTTATGTAATTCGGCTCCTTTTTTTTCAATTAATGGTTTAAGAATATTAAATATTGCAATTGCTATATTTTCGCTTGAAGCCAGTAAGTTCTTCATAAAATCTACTTCGAGGTTCATATTTTTGTGATCAATTTTCTCAATGATTTCATCACGTATAATAGAACTCAAATCTTTCAGATTTATTACCATACCCGTTTCTGAATCGGGCGGACCCTTTACTGTGACATAAACAGTATAATTATGCCCATGCCAATTGGGGTTGGAGCATTTGCCAAACACTTCTAAATTTTTTTCATCGCTCCACTCGGGTCTAAAAAGCCTGTGTGCAGCATTAAAAGTTTCTTTTCGAGTGATATAAACCATCTGTTTTTTTTGCAAAGTTACAGAAATATCAGTAATTTTATCTTGAAAATATAACTATTATTAAGGAGGTGTATCATGAAATTTATTTTTTTTCTGATGGTTGCAATTGCACCATATTTGGGCTTAACTCAGAATACCGATTTTAAGACTGATTCTGCGGATACCAAGCAGGGGAAAACCGAAAGCGGAAAGAATTATGAAATGAATTTTTCTGTAACTCAGATTCCTGCTTCTTTTCCCGATGGAGATGATTCACTTTTTGTAAAAATCTTTAGGGAGATTAAGTTTCCACCCGAAGCTATTTCAGCAAAATTAAAGGGCACAGTAAATCTTGCCTTTGATGTAACTTATGAAGGCAACGTCAGAAATGTAATTATTTTTTCTGGGGTTGGATATGGTATTGATGGACAAATTGAAAAGATTTTATGTTCGTTGAAATTTATTCCCGCCACAACAAATGGAACGACTTACACCACGCAACAATTTTTGAATATTCCTGTTGATTATTCATTATTTTATCGATAAATTTTGTTTAAAAAAAGTTTTTTTATTCTGGTTTTATTTTTAAAAGCACTGGTTTTATTGGCTCAGCATCAATCACCATTAAAACAATTTTGTAAAGTTTCCTGTGCCGAAAAAAAATGGATTTTATGCCATCCGTTTATAGCAAAAACTTCATGGAAAATTACACGCCTTGCAATTGAAACTTCGGATAGTTTAAATAATATAAAAGCGTTGGATTCCGATCCGAATGGCGGACAGATTGATGCCTTTCGTCATGCATTCTGGATGGCATTGCTTACATTGGAAATTGGGGAAAAGAACGCACTAAAACTCGGCAAAGCTCACGAAAAAGGCAATTACCGCAATTTCAAGAAACACCGTTTGGAAGATAGTGCCTTACCCGATAAAGCTTCCGGTGAAATGGATTTGTGGAATAATAAAATTGGTGCTGGCATTGCTGCTTCACAAATAAAAATTTCCATTTCTGATTTAAGGGATACAATTATCAAATATATTGAGGGTGGGAAAATGAAAATTATTGTCAAAAATTGTCAAAAAAAAGCTCTTGATGGCGAAGGAAATCCTTTACCTCTTGATCAGATTAATAAGTGGGACAATGGCAAATGCCTAGTAAAATCGGACAGTATCTGCAAATAAGCATTTCTTTTTTCAGCAACAGAAACGGATTATTTAATATGATCTTCAGCTTTGTTGAGGGCTTTCTGAATTCCAGCAGGGTTTTTGCCGCCGGCAGTTGCATAAAAAGGCTGACCGCCACCGCCACCGTTGATTTCTTTTGCCAGTTCCCGTACAATAAGTGAAGCATTCATACCTTTTTCGCTGACCAATTTATCAGAAAGCATTACCGTTAAAGAAGCTTTGCCATCAGATTCGTTTGCAACAACGAGAAACAGATTTTCAATATCATTTTTCATTGCAAAGGCAAGATCTTTTATCCCAGTAGCATCGAGATCGGTTTTGCAGACAATAAGATTTATGCCTTTAATGTTTTTGATGTTTTTCTTGAGTTCTTCTGCAATAGAAAGCGCTTTTTCTCGGGCAAATTCATTAACCTGCTTTTGAAGATCAGCGGTATTTTCTATAAGATTTTCGAGGGCTTTAACGGGTTCTTTAGGATTCTTTAGAAGCTCTTTTAATTCAACCAGAAGCGCAATTTGAGAATTGATAAATTCCTCTGCTTTTTCACCAGTAATGGCTTCAATTCTTCTGATTCCTGCTGCAATAGCCGATTCGGAAATAATTTTAATCATGCCAATCTGTCCAGTTGCTTTAACATGAGTTCCTCCGCACAATTCAACTGAATAATTTTTGTCGAAAGTGATTACCCTAACCGTTTCGCCATATTTTTCACCGAACAAAGCCATAGCACCCATTTTTTTTGCTTCTTGAGTTGGCATATCTCTCTTTTCGTTAAGAATAATATTTTCACGAATTTTTTCGTTGACGATTTTTTCAACTCTGGCGATTTCATCATCGCTAAGTTTTGAAAAATGTGCAAAATCGAAACGCAAACGATCTTCATCAACATACGAACCTTTTTGTTCAACGTGTGTGCCCAATACCATTCGCAGAGCCGAATGTAAAAGATGTGTTGCGGAATGATTGTTTTCTGTGTTTCTTCGTTTTGCGCCATCAACCTTAGCGGTAAAAACACTATTGAGATTTTCAGGAAGTTTTTCTGTTATATGGATAATTAGATCATTTTCCTTTTTGGTATTGCTGATAAATATTTTTTCGTTTGCTGATTCAAGAATGCCTTTATCTCCAACCTGTCCGCCTGATTCGGCATAAAATGGAGTTTTGTCTAGAACGATTTGAAAAAATTGCTTTTCCTTTGATTTTATTTTTCTGTATTTCCCAATCTTAACTTGAGCTTCCAGTGTGTCATATCCTAAAAATTCGCAATTTCCGGCTTCCTCAATCACTATCCAATCTTCAGTATCAACAACAGAATCCTGACGCGAACGGTTTTTCTGCTCTTCCATACTGTGATTAAATCCGTCCATATCAACATTTAGTTTGTCTTCGCCTGCAATAAGAACTGTAAGATCAATAGGAAATCCAAACGTATCATACAATTCAAAAGCGAATTTTCCATCAATAGCTGTGGCACTGCCAATTGATTTTTTATACGATTCGTATTTTATAATTCCGGTTGAAAGTGTTTTCAGAAAAGAAAGTTCTTCTTCAGCAATCACTTTGCGGATAAGCTGTTCTTGTGCACTGAGTTCAGGATACTGTAGCCCCATATTTTTACATAATACAGGAAGTAAAGTGTGAATAAAAGGCTCTTTCTGGTTTAAAAAGGTATAACCATAACGAACCGCCCTGCGGAGAATGCGGCGGATAACATAACCAGCCTTGTTGTTCGAAGGCAACTGACCGTCGGCAATGGCAAAGGAAATTGTACGCAAATGATCTGCAACAACGCGCATGGCAATATCCGATTTTTCGTTTTGTCCATAAGGAATATCGCTTATCGCAGAAATTTCTGAAATAATGGGTTGGAAAACATCAGTGTCGTAATTTGATTTTTTATGCTGCAATACCATGCAAAGCCTTTCAAATCCCATTCCTGTGTCAACATGTTTCGCAGGTAAGAGGTGAAGTTCGCCGTTTGCATTTCGGTTAAATTCAATAAAAACAAGATTCCAGATTTCAATAACATGAGGATCACCAGTATTTACAAGTGTTTTGCCGTCGATCAATTTACGTTGCTCTGCATCACGGATATCCACATGAATTTCGGAACAAGGTCCGCAAGGGCCACTTTCGCCCATTTCCCAAAAATTGTCTTTTTTCGATCCAAACAAAATTCGGTCTTTTGAAATGTATTGTTCCCAAAAACCATACGCTTCTTTGTCTTCAGAAAGATTATCAGCGGCATCACCTCCAAAAACAGTCACATACAAACTATCTTTGTCAATTTTGTATACTTCTGTAAGTAATTCCCAAGCCCATTCAATGGCTTCTTTTTTAAAATATTCGCCAAACGACCAGTTTCCCAGCATTTCAAACATAGTATGGTGATAGGTGTCGTGTCCAACTTCTTCAAGGTCGTTATGTTTTCCAGAAACCCGCAGGCATTTTTGTGCATCAGCAATACGGGGATGACTGACAGGTTTATTGCCGAGAAAAATATCTTTGAACTGGTTCATTCCAGCATTGGTAAACATAAGCGTGGGGTCATTCTTCACTACCATTGGTGCGGAAGGGACAATTGTATGGTTTTTTGACTCAAAAAACGAAAGAAAAGTCTGACGTACTTCTTTAGCATTCATAGCTCTATAAAATTTCTTTATTTAACACAATTAAATTAAAATTCCTCTATAAAAAATGCGTTTTAACAATAAGTCTAAAGCATTGGTTTAACATTTTTTAATAGACACAGGGTGTGCAAAGTTAGATTTTTATTTTTATTTTTGCATAAAATCAACCCGTTACCCAATAATTTAACTACGGGTTCACTTCTTCAGTTCACGCAAAAAATGCCAAGAAAAAAACACCAATATCATTTTAACACCAAGTCGCTTTCTTTCGAAAAAGTGAAAGTTTCTGTTAAAGAAAAAGTCAAGAAAGGCCTTTCCTGGGCAGTGATGACTCTGGTTTTTTCTACAGTGGTAATGATGATATCGTATAACTTTTTCAGTTCGCCAAAAGAGCGGATGCTGAAACGCGAAATTGAGCAATACAAATTGCAGTACGAAATTATTAGCGAACGTATGGACAGGATTAATGCGGTGGTTGCTGATATGGAAAACAGGGACGATAATATTTACCGGGTTATTTTTGAAGCAGAACCCATTCCCAGCGCTGTTAGAAAAGCATCTTATGGTGGAAGTGACCGTTACACCAAACTGGAAGGATATGATAATACCAAACTTATAACAGAAACCACCAAAAAGCTTGATCTTCTTGCCCGTCGGTTGTATGTTCAGTCGAAATCATTTGATGAGGTTTTAGACCTGGCTAAGGATAAAACAAGCATGATGTCGTGTATTCCCGCAATAATACCTATAAAAGGCGGTGCATCTAAAATATGTTCGGGTTTTGGATATCGCTTGCATCCTATCTACAAAACACTGCAATTGCATCCAGGAATTGATATTATTTCGCCTAGGGGAACTCCTGTGTATGCTTCGGGCGATGCCGTTGTACAAACTCCTAAAGGAAATTTCCTTACCGGATATGGGATCTGCATAGTTTTAAATCATGGTTTTGGTTATCAGACCCTCTATGGTCATTTGAGCAGAAAAGTGGTTACTGAAGGTCAAAAGGTAAAACGCGGCGAACTTATAGGCTATGTTGGAAGCACTGGAATGTCCACCGCTCCGCATTTGCATTATGAGGTTTGGAAAGCTGGAAAAAAAATAAACCCGGTTAATTTCTTTTTCAACGACCTCTCTCCTGCAGAATATGAAAAAGTAATTGAGGTTTCTTCAAAGGTTACCCAATCTCTTTCATAATTATAATTTCAGTAATTTTTATTTAGTAATTTTATGGATTTAAACTTCATAAAGGAATATTTTTGCAAGACATAACAAACAGATTTTATTGTGAAAATAAAAAAAATAAAATAATTTTGTAAAATTGTAGTTATAACTATTCACAAATAAACAATTATAATTTGCGGACTATTTTTAAAAATTCATTTTTTGCATTTGTTGCCCTACTTTTTATGGTATCAGTGCTGTTTTTTTCGTGTTCTACCAAAAAGAGTTCGTTTACACACAGGTTATATCACAATACCACAGCAAAATACAATGGTTATTTTAACGGGAATGAAAGCCTGAAAGATGGAGTTGCCCAGTTAAGCGAATTGCATGAAGATAATTATACTAAAATATTGCAGATTTACCGCTTGGGAACGCCGGAAAATGCCACTTCTATGAACTCCTATTTTGACAAGGCATATACTAAGGCATCAGTAGTAATTCAAAGACATTCCATATTTCTTAAAAAGAAAGAATATATTAAATGGATTCCTGAAAGCTTTTTATTGGTGGGTAAATCGTATTTTTATAAGCAAGATTACAAACTAGCCTCTGAATCGTTCGAATATATAATTAAACAATACTCCGAGTTTCCTACCAAATACTCCGCAATGCTTTGGCAGGCAAAAACATATATTCAGCAAAAAAAATATTCAAAAGCAGAATCAATGCTCGACATGCTCTCGAATAAAATGGATAAAAATCCTGTGCCAAAAAAAGTTATCAACGAGTTCCCTTTGGTTTATGCTGATTTTTATATTAAACAGGAAAAATACGAACAGGCCATCGAATACCTGATACAGGGAATTGATAAAAACAAAAAGAAAAGTATTCGGGTTAGGTTAACATTTATTCTTGCACAGGTTTATCAAAAGAATGGAAATCTGGCCGCAGCATCAAAACTTTACGCCAAGGTTATAAAATTGAATCCAGCTTATACTATGGCGTTTAATGCAAAAATAAATATGGCAATGTGTTATGATCCTAAAGTTAACAACATTGCAGATATAAAGAAAATGCTAGGTAAAATGGCAAAAGAAACAAAAAACAAGGATTATCTCGATCAGATATATTATGCCATGGCCGAACTCTCGATGAAGGAGCCAGATACCACCTCAGCAATTAAATATTACAAGCTTTCTGCCGAAAAAAGCGTATCAAATAACCTTCAAAAAGCAACTTCCTATCTTAAATTGGCATATTTGTACTTTGCAGTTCCTGATTATGAAAACGCTTCTGTTTTCTTCGACAGCACAATGGTAGTTTTACCAGCTGATTATGCTGATTACAATACAGTTTCAAATCTACAGGCTACGCTCACCAAATTGGTTACAAATATAAAGACTGTAGAACTTGAAGACAGCCTTCAGACGCTTGCAAAACTTCCACAAAAAGAAATTTACAAGATTATTGACGGAATTATTACAAGTGTGATCAAAGAAGAACAAAAAAAACAGGAAGAACTTATCGAAAAGCAACAGAACATATACAATGCTGCTGTTAATACCACTACTACAACCACAACTGCTTCGTGGTACTTTTATAATACTACTGCCGTAAATTTCGGAAAAACAGAATTTGTAAAAAAATGGGGCAGCAGAAAACTGGAAGATTTGTGGCGATTAAGTAATAAACAGGTCGAGCTTGATTTTGGTGACATTAAAGAGACCTCTGACACTTTGGTTGTTGATTCCGTAAAAACGAGTACTTCGGCAAACCTGAAAGATAGAAATTACTATTATAAAAATATTCCTTTTACACCTGAGCAAATAAAAGCATCTGATTCAAAAATTATTACTGCTCTATATAACATAGGTCTTATCTACGAAAATGACTTAAATGATTTAGAAAAAGCAACGGAAACATTTGAAAAACTAATGGTTCGCTTTCCAGACAATACTTATCAGGTAAATGTTTGGTATCATTTATATCTAATTTATGAGTCACTTGCCAATACTACAAAAACAGAATATTACAAAAATTTAGTATGTTCAAAAGAACCATCCGGCGATTTTTGTAAACTCATAAAAGATCCTTCTTTTGGTAAAACTACCAGTTCTAAAAAAAGCTTACTGCAAACGCTTTATCAGGAAACCTATTCTTCGTATAAAAAACGTCAATGGGATTCTGTGGCATATAAAACAGATAAAGCTGTTCTTATAAGCGCTACTGATACATCACTGATACCGAAATTTTTGTATCTTAAAGCTATAGGTATTGGTAAAACAAAGGATAGCACAACTTTTGTGGCAGCGCTAAAAAATATTATAGATAAATATCCCACCAACAGCGTTACGCCAATGGCTCAAACCTTATATGATTTATATACAGGTAAAGTTACCGCAACTGTTGATGTAAGCAAGTTAGACACATCTGTTGCTGCATCGGGAAAAACATATTCAATTAACGATGAAGCGCTGCATTTTTATGTGATTGTGATCAACATGAAAAACATAAAGGTAAACGATCTTAAAAATGCGCTGTCGGATTACAATACCAAGAATTTCCCTGCATCAAAGCTTACAATCAGTAATATTTTTCTCGACAATAACCGCCAGATTATTACAGTAACGCATTTTGAAAACAAAACCAAGGGAATGCTCTATTACAATACTATTAAAAAGAATCAGGATATTTTTTCCAAATACAGCACCGAAGATTATGTTCAATTTGTAATATCGGTTGACAACTATCCTAACATGTACAAAAACAAGGACGTTGAAAATTACTATGCTTTTTTTCTGAAAAACTACAAATAATA
>JBBQSF010000066.1:0-15902 GCA_038214085.1 Bacteroidales bacterium
TAATAAGTAAATAAACAAGAAAAATATTTGCTGTATGCAGCATGGCGCTGAACAAGTGAAATGCAAAAGGCTTTAGTCCGGCAATTGAATAAATGATAGCAAAGCAAAAGGTAGCCAAAGGCTGGTACATGCCAACATAAAAAGATGAAAAAATAATCTTTATATTTTGGAAGGAAAGTTTGATGATATCAGGGTTTTCGGTTACCTGTTGGGCATCGTCCCAATTTGTGAAGCCGTTCTGTAATGTCTGCAAAAAGAAAATAAATACAAGTGCAAGTACAAAGAAAAACCATTTTTTCTGAGCTGGAAACAACAATGTATTTGATAACTTCATCAATTGTAAATATGCAGTGTTGATCCGTTAAATGAGGTGTTGTATGTTCTTAAGGAACGTGTGGCCGGGCCATTGACCAAGGAGCCATCTATGATAATAAATCTTGAGCCACAACAGGAGTCTATTAGAGTCATACCCGATGATTCCACTTCAACAGTTGCGCATGAATTTGTTGGTTGATATGGGCAATTGCGTTCAAGAGCAACAAATTCATCAATAGAAAGGCGGTAAACAATTATTCCGCGTACACCACCTGTAAGATATGCCCATCCACCAACCGAGTTTAAATCAATGTATTGGGTTGAGTTGATGTTAATATAAAAGTCAACATATACCGAAGGAATTTCGTCCTTGTCTTTTTTACAGGAATTGAAAATAAACAATTCAGGAAGCGTAAGAAATATAAGTATAATAAGGCTTTTTAGTGTCAGGTTACGCATAAAACGTTCTTTAAATGCAAAGGTAAAAAATTTGATCTACGATAAAACGATAAACGTGCATCTTTAATTATTATTTTTGTAAAAACAAAATTCATTTAATGCGGATTATAGCGTGGATATTATTATTTGTATTGCTTTCGGAATGCGCTTTTTCGCAACTGGAAATTAGCAATGGGGTTACATTGCCAGCAACTGATACTTTGCGTGTTTTTATTGTTTTTGCTGAAATAGATTTTTCTGATGGAAAATGTCCTGAAAATCTTCCTGATAATATAAACGGATCTTGGCCCAAAAATGCGGATGGAAAAACACTCGTTCCTGATGATGCAGACTCTTACTTCGATTTTGAACTGAAACCTGGACAAAAGCCCAAGGCATATATTACGGATTATTATTTTCAGTCGTCCTTTGGTTCGTATGTTTTGCTTGGCGATTATTACCCTAAAGTGCTGACTTTCCCCTGTAGCAAAATAAAAATTGGCGACGATGGCTTGTCTCTTGTTATTGAGGCACTCAACAAAGAACCTGAAACAGATTCAACTCTTTTTTCGTTTCACGAATTGCCTCTTAAATCGTTTGATTCCTGGAGTATTTCTCCACAAGGAGTTACAAAACTGAAAAAATCAGATGGAAGCATCGACCTGCTTTATATTATTTGGCGCAACAATCGCTTTATCGGGAGTAAAAACACCAAAGACAATTCGGGATATGGTGTAAGTCAGACAAAAGGGTCAGCCTTTAAGAACATGAAGGGCGTAAATAACAGATCTTCTTTTAACTCCGGATCGAGTGGGTTTCATGGGCGTTTTATTACAATTGCCGAACATTTGCATGCAATTTTTGGTGGCAATCAATGGCATACTGCTGGCGGAAGAGGATTGCACACATTCATGTTTACTCCACATTCTTATGGACTTACCGGACAGTATTTCGCAACTATGCAGGCACCCTGCGCTTGGGACCGATGGATGATGAACTGGAAAAATCCTGATAAAAAGATGCTGATCAGTGCGACAGATACTTCGGGAAAAGAAATAAACACAGAAACCATTTCAATTAATGATAATCCCGATGGCGGTTTGTTTGTTCTGCGCGATTTTATGACATACGGCGATGCAATACGAATAAAATTACCACATATTAACTGGGAAAAATCAGGTGATGTGAAAAATCAGTATCTGTGGCTTGAGAACCGTAGAATGAACACAAACCTGGATCAATGGTACACAGAAGAGTGTGCCGATAATAATAATGGAGCATATCCGAACGGAACTCCGGGAATGTATGCCTATATTCAGGTTGGAAAGGATTTAAAGTCAGGGGGAAATGAAATATATTCAACCAATCCACCCGAAGCCAACGCACTTGCCAGTTTCCTGTTCCCCTTTTCTGCTGAAGGAAATTTTGACTTTTTTTATTGTTGGAATAATATTCAAGATGGAGACTATGGATTGTGTGGAAATTGGGGAAATGAAAACATTCCAGTTAACAAAAAAAAGAGTGCTCCAAACCCTTTTACCGGATTTTCTGACTTGTATGATTATGTAGATTCTAACAACGATGGTTTGCTTTATTCGGGCGATGATGTGCAGCCTGGACTGAGTGATCAGATTGGCGACAGTATTTATCACAATTATAACCAAAGCGGTGACTGGCAGGATGCATTTTGCAAGGCAACAAGTAATACAATGCTTTCTATTTCTACTAATCCTGCTCCGGTTCCTGTATACACCCTTTCGGCCAATTACGAAACAAAAAGTATTTATTTGAAAAAAGGGGCACCGGAATCGTATGAGAACCGTACGATATGGCTAAACGGACTTTCTGTTGAAATTTTGAAAGAGAATATTTTTGGACATGGTGAAATTTTGTTGAAAATACGTTGGAACAATTATGATGTTTCCAATGATGTGCGCTGGTGCGGGAATATTGTTTTAAGTCCGAATGATTTTGATTTAGGCAAACCCTCATTGATTTTAAAAAAGGGTAAAAAAATAACGATCGATAGGGGGCTGAGTCCACAGATTTCAAAACCCATTGAAAAAGATGCTTCCGGACGTTGGATTTATACCGATACCACTACATTTACAGCTTTAGATGGTGCTTATATTAAGATGGAACAAAATGCTAAAATTGAAATTGACAACCTAAGTAAATTTATTCTTAAAAAAGGAAGTAAATTTGAGATGGGGAAAAAATCCAAACTCATCATTTATGGAAATTCATCTTTCATAATAGAAGAAGGAGCAGTGATTGTAAAGAATAAAAAAAGCAGGATCATATTCAAAAAGTAATCAGACAATATTTTTCAGAAAAAAAAGTTTTACATTTGAAAACAGAAAATTTTTATGAAACACCTTAAAAAAATAGTTCTTCTGCTTATCTGTTTATTGCCGCTGCTATCCTATCCGCAGGAAAGTTCATCCAAAAAACAAAGAAAACTGGCGATACAAAAAGAGAAAAAAGACGCTGATGCATTAAAATTATACCAAAAAGCAGTTAAACGACAGCATAAAATTCAGGGCAAGGATACACGAAAGCACATGAAAAAATCGCTGAAAAAGTCGAAAAACATATCAAAAAACAAAAAAACATTCTTCCTGAAACGATGGTTTGCAAAGAAATAGAATAGTAATTCTACCTAAATTAAAAAATGCAACTCTCCAAAAACTTTTATTTGCAATTATTTTTCAGGGGATTGCTGTGGGGAATATTCTTTTTGGGTATTTCAGTAAAAGCTCAGGATAAGTCAATAAGATTTGAACGCATTGCCTCCGAAAATATTAAGGTTGAGCGCGGCCTTTCAGTAAATTCGGTAAACTGTATGTTACAGGATTCGCGAGGATTTATGTGGATTGGTACCTGGGATGGACTAAATAAATACGATGGCTATAAATTTAAAGTTTATCGTTCTAATTATCTCGACAAGGATGATGAACTTACCAATCAGACCGTTCAGGCATTGTGTGAAGACAGCGATGGGCTTATCTGGATAGGAACAGAACAGGGCCTCACCAAATATGATTCAAAAAACCAGAAGTTCTCAAAATACTATTCTGTAAAAAATCAGACTTCTACATTGAGTAATGATACGATTTGGTCAGTTTTTCAGGATTCGTATGGCAATTTATGGGTTGGAACACAAAACGGATTAAATCTTTATGATAAAAAAACACAAAAATTTAAAAGGTTTTTTCACGATCCTCAAAATACCAATTCATTAAACAACAATAAAATTAACGATATTTATGAGGACAATCTTGGATGTATCTGGATTGCCACCAACGGCGGACTAAACAGATACAATCTTTTAAATAAAACGTTTACACTTTTTAAATACAACAGCAAAGAACAAGGCTTGCCAAACGATACAGTTATTTCTGTGGTGCAGGATAAAAAAGGAATTTTATGGATCGGTACTCAAAATGGCCTATGCATTTACGATATTCAGAATTCCGTGTATAAAACATATAAAAATGTAAAAACTAAAAAAAACACCATCAGCAGCAACCACATTGTTGATGTTTTTGTTGACAAATCTGGAATAATTTGGGTTGCCACAGCCAATGCAGGATTAAATAAATATGAACCAACGGACGATTCTTTTACCTGCTTTCAAACCCAGAACAATGATCAATATAGCCTCAGCAATGATAATCTTAGTTGTATTTATGAAGACAAATCTGGCATACTGTGGATCGGATCATTTAAAGGTGTAAATAAAATTGACAATACATCTTCCAAGTTCAATCATTTTAAACATATCGAAAATGATGGCTTCAGTCTTAATAATAATATGGTGTGGGCTTTCGATCAGGACAAGAACGGAGATCTCTGGATAGGTACTACCGATGGGCTGAACAAGTATGACAAGACAAATGGAAAGTTTTCCATCTATAAAAATAATTTAAGAGATCCCAATACAATCAGCAGTAATAATATCCGGTCTGTAATTACTGATAAACAGGGAAATAGCTGGATTGGAACTTTGGATGCCGGTCTCGATATGTTTGTAAAAAAAGACAAAAGCAATGATTTTGTTAAGGTAAATTATAAGCATTCGCCAACAGAAAAGAATAGTTTGAGCGATAATTGTGTTTGGTGTCTGCTTGAGGATAATACTGGACTTATATGGGCCGGAACCAACAATGGATTGAACTGCTTGAACAATGAAACTAAATCCATAACCGTTTACAAAAAAACTTCCAATCCTTTCAGCATAAGCAATGATATCGTAAATACCATTATTCAGGACAAGAATGGTTACTTGTGGATAGGAACATGGGATGGACTCAACCGTTTTGATAAAAAATCAGGGAAGTTCAAAACATTTACTCATGCCGTTGGAGATCCAAACAGTATAAGCAGCAACAGGATTTTCGGGCTCCATCAAGATAAAAACGGAACTATCTGGGTAGGTACAATGGGTGGAGGGCTGAATAAATTTGACTCCAAAACTGAGACATTTAAATATTATACCGAAAAAGATGGATTGCCAAGTAATATGGTATATTCTATACTTGAAGACGAACTCGGAAACCTTTGGTTAAGCACAAATAATGGAATTTCAAAATTCAATATTGCCACTGAAACATTCGTAAATTATGATATTCAGGATGGAGTGCAAAGCAGTGAATTTAACCAGAACGCAGCTTATAAAACCACCGATGGTGAAATGTTTTTTGGTGGAATGGATGGGTTTAATTCCTTTTATCCAAAAAATATCATTCAAAATAAATTTATACCCCCAGTTGTAATTACAAGTTTTAAAATTTTCAACGAAATTCAGCCGAGAGAGCCTCAAAACGGCGATACAATAATTCTTCCTTATTATCGCAACTTCTTATCATTTGAATTTGCAGCATTGGATTTTTCAAATCCTTATAAAAACATTTATGCATATAAACTTGAAAAGTACGATAAAGATTGGGTTGTTTGCGATGCAAATCATCGTTTTGCAGAATATACCAAAGTAAATCCAGGAACATACACTTTTCGCGTTAAGGGAACAAACAGCGATGGATTGTGGAACGAAAAAGGAATTTCAATCACTATTATTGTCCGCTATCCATGGTGGGAAAGATGGTGGTTCAGAATACCACTGATATTGTTCATTGTTCTGCTTGGATGGATACTTATTTATAGAAGATTCAGACAGTTAAAGAAAAAGCATAAAATTGAGAAAAAAATGCTGGATTTCGAAAAAGAACTCTTTGAACTTGAGCAAAAAGCACTCCGCCTCCAAATGAACCCTCATTTTATCTTTAATTCCCTAAATTCCATTCAGAGTTTTATTATTAATAATGATACCGATAAAGCCATTTTTTATCTTTCTAAATTTGCCCAGCTCATGCGTTTGATTCTTAGCAATTCAAGCCAATCGTTTGTAGCTATCCAAGACGAAATAAAGGTGATTTCTTATTATCTCGACATTGAAAAAATTCGCTTCGAAAACAAATTCGAATATAAAATAGATATTGACCCTGCCATTGAAGATGAATTTTTTGGCATTCCGCCAATGATTATTCAACCTTATGTTGAAAACGCAATTATTCATGGTATTTTGCAAAAAGAAGGATTGGGGCGCATTAACATATCGTTGAAATTGATAGAAAACGACCGGGTTTTTTGTGTTGTTGAAGACAATGGTATTGGTCGCGAAAAAGCTTCGGAAATTAAAAAACAATCAGGAATAAAACATAAATCTAAAGGAATGCTTATCACCAAGGAACGCCTTGATATTTTGAGTTTTCAGAATAAAGCACAGATGTCGGTTACAATTATCGACCTTACCGACGACTCGGGAGCACCCCTAGGAACTAGGGTCGAACTTATTATCCCAATAAAGGAAGTCTAATTTTCTTATTTTTGTAAATAATTAAAGTCAAATATATGATTCAAGCAATAATTATCGACGATGAAAAAGCCTCTCGTGATGCGTTAAGCGGATTATTGAAACGCTATTGCAAAAATGTTGAAGTCATTGGTGAAGCTGATGGATATAACTCAGGTTTGAAAATGATAAAGTCGAAGAAAGTTGATGTCGTTTTTCTCGACATTCAAATGCCTGATGGCAATGGATTCAAACTTCTCGAAGATATTGGAGATATTGATTTTGAGGTAATTTTTTCAACAGCATTCGATCAGTATGCGATAAAAGCAATTAAATATAGTGCTTTGGATTATTTGCTCAAACCGGTTAATCCCGAAGACCTGATTACCTCTATTGAAAAACTCGAAGAAAAGTTAAAAAAAGGAAAGAGTAATGTAAATATTAAGTTTTTACTCGATACCATGAAATCGCAGAGCCCGGAACCTAAAAAAATTGTGCTTTCTACTTCCGAAGGTATGCATATCGTTGAAATTGATAAAATATTACGTTGCGAATCAGAAGATTATTATACTAAATTCTTTTTGGTTGATGGAAAAACAATCATGGTTTCAAGAACACTTAAAGAAAATGAAGAAATGCTTTCCGAATATCATTTTTTCCGTTGCCATAAATCCCACCTTGTAAACCTTAAATATGTTAAAAGTTATTTAAAAATGGATGGCGGCAGTATTCTTATGACCGATGGAGCAAACGTACCTGTTTCCAGACGAAAAAGAGAGTACGTTCTTGAAATTCTTAGCAATCTCTGAGAAGTTCCGTTAACTTTTTATTTAATACCGTTAACTTTATTTTCCCTACCGTTAACTGATTGCAATTATTTATAATTGTAAACTGCACCTATTTTTACATTTGATTTTAAGTGAACCCCAATTCCTTTCAAAAATTATACCGGAATTATAACGCTAAAAACAGTTCACATAGTTAATTTAGAATGAAGAAAAATAGATACATCGTTTTATTTTTTAATAGCTCCTAAACCTACTTATTTATAAGCAATTATAAAAAAAAGCAGGTTAGCGACTGAAAAAATTTGCTTTATAAATTATTTTATTTTTATCTTTACCGCCTTTAAAACCTAACGCTTTTCTAACATAAAATGAATGATATGCTACGAAAATTACTAATTTCTATTGCGATTGTACTTTCAGCGAATGTAATGGTATTCGCACAATCAGGTACATTAAAGGGTAAGTTGTCCGACAAAGATACCAAGGAAGTAATTCCCTTTGCCAGTATCATTATTGAATCAGGAGGTAAACAATATGGTGGCGCCAATACTGATATTGACGGCAATTATACCATTAAACCTATTCCTCCCGGAAAATATGACGTAAAGGCTGTTTACGTTGGTTACAAGCCTTTAATGTTTAAGGATGTTGTTATCAATGCCGACAAAATTACTTTCGTTGATGTAGAAATGGAAAGTTCGGTTCAAACATTAACAACTTTTGAAGTTAAAGAATATGCAGTGCCCCTTATTTCAAAGGATCAAACACAAACTGGTGGTACCATGACATCCGAAGAAATGTCGAAAATGCCAGGCCGCTCAGCAACATCTGTTGCGATTACTGTTGGCGGTGTATTTTCTCAGGATGGTGAAATGGGTAGTGTTAGAGGCCAGCGTTCCGATGGTACTGTTATGTATATTGATGGTGTTAGGGTTCGTGGATCTTCCAGCTTACCTCAGTCAGCTATTGAAGAAGTAACAGTTGTAACCGGCGGTTTACCTGCTTCTTACGGAGATGCTACTGGTGGTATTGTTAACATTACGACTAAAGGGCCTTCACGTGAATTTGGTGCAGGTGTTGAATTCTTAACTTCTCAGTTTCTCGATGCATACGGGTATAACCTTATTGGCTTTAGTGTTCAAGGTCCACTGATCATGGGAAGAGATTCTAATGCGACTTCCTCTCTGTTAGGTTATTTTATTTCAGGAGAAGTTTCTAACATTAAGGATGGCAGCCCATCAAATATAGGAACTTGGAAAGTTAAAGACGATGCTCTGGAATATCTACAGAAAAATCCTTTACGCCCTTCAGGTACAGGTTTTGGTTCTTTCCTTAATTCGGAATTTATTACCAAAAACGACCTCGAAAAAATCAAAGCAAAACAAAATGCACTTTCTCAAGGTATAAACCTTTCCGGAAAAATTGATGTTAAAACCACTACCAATACCAATCTTACTTTTGGTGGTTCTATTGACTATAGCAAAGATCACGCTTGGATTTATGGATACTCCTTATATAATAATAAGAACAATCCTATGCTTACCTCAAATACATGGCGTGTTTATGGTCGGTTTACACAGAGATTCCCCGCTGCTAAAGACAGCAAATCGGTAATTTCTAATGTGTATTATTCAATTCAGGCCGACTATTCGAAATATTATGCCACTACAAAAGATGCTGAACATGGCGATAAAATATTTGATTATGGTTATGTTGGAAAATTCAAAACCTATAAGATAAAATCTTATGAATTAGGTACGGATACAACGCTTGGATATTCAAATGTATGGATACATAATGGCTTCCGCGATACATTATATAGTTTTGAGCGCTCGGAAATCAATCCTGAACTCGCAAACTATACTGAACAATATTATGGTCTTTACCCTCTGAATTCGGGATTTTATGTGAACTCTGTTTTGGTTCAGAATGGTGGAGGTTTATTGAATGGTCAACAACCAACTGCTGTTTATAACTTGTGGTCTAATACTGGTGCAAAATACAATGGATTTAATGTAACCAACGCTTCTCAGATTGGTATCAATGCCAATGGTTCTGCCGATATAAAGAATCATGCAATTCAATTCGGTTTGCAGTACGAACAGCGTATCGACCGTTATTATGGCTATGCTCCAATGCAGTTATGGACTTTAATGAGACAGCTGGCAAACAAACACATTGAACAGCTTGACATTCCTAACCCTCACCCTGTTCATGATGCAAATGGAGTTTTTCAGGATACGATTAACTACGACCGCTTACTCGACCTTACCTCTCAATCGTATTTTGATTATAACCTCCGTAAGGAATTGGGTTTGGATCCTTCTGGTCTCGACTGGATTGATGTTGACAATTACGATCCTAGCACATACAGAATTGATATGTTTAGTGCAGATGAATTATTAAACGATGGTAACGCTTATGCATCATATTATGGATACGATTATGCAGGTAATCTTTTGAAAACCAAACCTACTTTTGAAGATTTTTTTACTGCTAAAGATGGCAATGGTAATTTTAAAAGAGAAATTGGCGCTTTTGAACCTATTTATATGGCCGGTTATATTCAGGATAAATTTGCTTTTAAAGATCTTATCTTTAATGTAGGTCTTCGTATCGACCGTTTTGACGCCAATCAGAAAGTGTTGAAAGATGCATTCTCATTATATGAAACCCAAACTGTTGCTGAAGTTAAGTTACTTGGTGGGCAGGAAGTTAATCATCCTTCTACTGTTGGAAGCAACTATGTGGTTTATGTGAATGATATTAACAATCCTACTGCTATTGCTGGTTATCGTGATGGTTATAACTGGTACAATGCTGACGGAACTCAGATTGCCGACCCAAGTATTCTTGAAACTCCTTCAGGAATTGCTCCTTTGTTAGTTGATGCAAATGATCAAACAATCAAAGCAAGTGCCTTTAAAGATTATGAGCCTCAAACCAGCATTATGCCACGTATCTCTTTCTCTTTCCCTATTTCTGACGTCGCATTATTCTTTGCTCACTACGATGTTTTAACAAAAAGACCAACAGATGGTTTGCGTTTTGACCCAACCGATTATTTCTTCCTTCAGAATCAGAACAACGTAATCAATAACCCTGATTTGAAACCAGAAAAAACCATTGACTACGAATTGGGATTCCAGCAGAAACTTACGAACTCATCTTCATTAAAATTCTCTACTTATTATCGTGAAATGAGAAATTTAGTTCAGATTTACAGATTTACTGATGCATATCCAAAATCTTACATTTCATATAATAATATTGACTTTGGAACTGTTAAAGGTTTAACTGTTTCTTACGACTTGCGCCGCACAAGCAATGTTTGGGTGAAAGCTTCTTACACCATGCAGTTTGCTGATGGAACTGGATCTTCAGCTACTTCGGGAATCAATCTTGTAAACTCAGGTCAACCAAACTTACGTACTACCAATCCTCTTGATTACGACCGTCGTCATGCTGTTACAGCTGTTGTTGATTACCGTTTCTCTGAAGGTAAATTATATAACGGACCAGTTTGGACAAAAAAAATCAAAGGTTCTGACAAAGTAAAAACAGTTTCTTTGTTCCAGAATACCGGTGTTAACTTCACATTCTCTGGTGGTTCAGGAGTTCCTTATTCTAAATCAAGTAAAATTGTTGCTTCTGCCTATGGTGCCAGCAATACAGTTTTATCAGGTTCGCTTAATGGATCACGTTTGCCATGGCAGTTTAAAATTGATGCACGTGTTGATAAGGACATTACCTTATACTATGGCAAAAAAGACGTTAAAAACAAACGTAAAGAAGCTTATTTGAATATTTACCTTCAGGTGCTGAATGTATTGGATACAAAGAATGTTCTTGGTGTATATGCAGCAACCGGTAACCCTGATGATGATGGTTATCTGGCAGCAGCCGAATATCAGGCTTCTATCAATGCCCAAACAAATGTTCAGGCTTTCAGAGAACAATATGCTCTTTATGTGGACAGCCCTTATAATTACAGCTTACCAAGACGTATTCGTTTAGGTGTTGCTTTAAGTTTTTAATTAGTAATAATGATGCAAAAAATTAAAATTAATTTAGCCATGAAAAATAATATTCGTCTTGCTTTATTTTCAGCACTTTTTATCTTTCTTACGCAACTTGCGACAGCAGATAAATACAAAGGTACTGCTGGAAATAAACAAACTCAGGCATCACCAAACAGTTTTAAGGAAACAGCTGAAACTTGTTCTCCTGCTACCGGTAATACTGACCTTAACATCAACAATATCAGAGCCCGTATCAACACTGGCGGTGACATGTGGTGGGATCTGATCGGTACCGCTAAATATGAAGTGCCAAAAGGTTCTGGAAAAACATCTCTCTTTTCTGCTGCACTTTGGATTGGTGGGTTGGACGTTAACGGACAATTAAAGGTTGCTGCACTTCGTTACCGCCAGAGTGGTAATGACTATTGGCCTGGTCCTTTAACTACTGATGGTACTGCTTCTGTTGACGCAGCTACTTGCGACATGTACGACAAACACTTCGTAATCACACGTAAAGAAGTTGATGCATTTATTGCCAATTGGAACGATCCTGATCCTGCTTATGTTGTTCCTAAATCAATTACTGATTGGCCTGCACATGGTGATGTAAGCAAAAAACAAAGTTATTATCTTGCTCCTTTCTTCGATAGAGGTGGTGACGGTTCTTACGATTATAATGATGGTGACTATCCTTATTATGACGTAAACAATTCTCTTTGTCCTACAAATCCTGAAAATATAGGAAATCCTTCAATCCCTTCAGCTGAAGGAAATGGTATTCTTGTTGACCAGGTTCTAAAGGGTGATCAGACATTATGGTGGGTTTTCAATGATAAAGGAAATGTTCATACTGAATCATTAGGTGCTCCTATTGGCCTCGAAATTCGCGCTCAGGCATTTGCTTTTGCTACTAACGACGAAATCAATAACATGACCTTTTATAGTTATGAAATTATCAACCGTTCTACCTATCGTTTAACTGAAACTTATTTCAGTCAGTGGATTGATACCGACCTTGGTGATGCTACTGATGATTATATCGGTTGCGATGTTAAACGTGGTCTTGGTTATTGTTATAATGGAGATGATGTAGACGGCACAGGTAAACCTCAGGATTATGGCAATCAGCCTCCTGCTGTTGGAGCCGACTTTTTTCAGGGACCTTATATGGATCCTGATGGTTTGGACAATCCTAAGGTTAATTCTTCTGGTGTTCCGATGTGCGATGTAAGTATCAATGGTGTGAACTTCGGAAACTCTATTATTGATGATGAACGTTTTGGTATGCGCAGGTTTGTATATCATAATAATACTGGACAAGGTGCTGCTTCCTATTCTACTGACCCAAATATTGCAATTGACTATTATAACTTCCTTCGTGGAATATGGAAAGATGGAACCAAAATGATTTATGGCGGAAACGCACATGCCGGAACAGCTGGTGCTTTAGGTCCCGATTGTGATTTTATGTTTCCCGGCGATACAGATCCATGCAATTGGGGTACTGGTGGAAATGCACCAATCGGCCCAACTTATTGGACTGAAGTTACAGCCGGTAACGTTCCTGACGATCGTCGTTTTATGCAGTCTGCTGGTCCGTTTACCTTAGAATCAGGTGCTGTAAACTATATTACTGTTGGTATACCTTGGGCTAGAGCAAGTCAGGGTGGCGCATGGGCTTCTGTTGAATTATTGAGAATTACTGATGATAAATGTCAGCGATTATTTGACAATTGCTTTAAAGTGGTTGACGGTCCTGATGCACCCGATTTAACTATTCAAGAACTAGACAAGGAACTTATCCTTTATATTACAAATAAAAAGACTTCTAACAATTATCTTGAAAAATATCAAGAATGGGATCCTTCAATTATTTCTCCTGATTCTGTTTTGCAAGCTGACCGTTATGACTCCCTCTACCGTTTTGAAGGCTATCAGGTATTTCAGTTAAAAGATGCAACTGTTACCGGTGCCGAAGTTCATGATCCTGACAAAGCCCGTTTAATTGCACAGTGTGATGTTGAAAATTATGATAAAACAGGAAATCCCATTTCACAGCTTGTTAACTATTATTATAATGAGCAAGTTGGTGGAAATTCACCTGTAGAAGAAGTTTATGGTGAAAACAAAGGCGTTGTTCATTCTTTCCAAGTATTTAATGATGAATTTGCTTCTGGTGACAAGCGACTCGTTAATCATAAAAAATATTATTTCCTTGCATTGGCTTATGGATATAATAATTATATGAAATATTCTCAGGAACCAAATTCTCAGATTCCAGGATCAAGTGGACTTTCAGGTCAAAAGAAAGTTTATTTAGCTGGAAGAAAGAATATTATTGTGTATCCAGGAATTCCTCACAATCCTGCTCCTGAAGCCAACGGAACAATTATCAATGCTGAATATGGAATTGGTCCGAAAATTAAACGTATTGAAGGTCAGGGTAACGGTGGAATGATTCTCGATTTAACCGCTGAAACTGTTAGTGAAATTCTTGCAAACGGAAAATCGTTAAATCCGATTTATACCAATTCTCATGGTCCTATTAATGTAAAAGTAGTTGACCCATTAAATGTAAAAGCCTTGGGTTATTCGCTTAAGTTCAACGCTGATACTGTATCAACAATCGATTCTTCATGTTGGTCGCTTACAACTTCAGAAGGCGTAGTTTACAATTCGGATAAAAGCATAAGTGTTGGAAACGAACAGCTATTGCTTGATCTCGGTTTGTCAATAAATATTGCTCAGTCTTTTGGACCAGGAAATTCAAAAGCACCAAAATACGGTTACCTTGAATCCTCAATTTCTTATGCCGATAGTTCGAAACGCTGGTTAAGTGGTGTTCCTGATATTGATGGTGGCGGATATTGGAACTGGATCCGTTGCGGAACAAATAAGGATGATATTTATCCTGCCAACAGTGATTACAATAGTGGAGCATGGCTTGATCCGGATGAAAATTACGAAAAAATAATAAACGGAACTTTTGCTCCTTATAAAATGACAGCAAGAAAAAGTCAAGTGAGTGCTACGGATTTTGGTTATGGTTTGGCTTGGGATAATGCAGCTTCTGCCAATATGAATAAATTTGAAAATCTGGCAAGTGTTGATCTCGTTATAACTCCTGACAAATCAAAATGGACAAGATGTTGTGTTATTGAAATGTGCGAGGATTATAACATTTCTTTAACCGAAGGTAGTGCTAAAAAATTCGACCTCCGTAAAGGACAATCTGTTGGAAAAGATGGATTGCCTGATGGAACTGGAACAGGCAAAGGTTGGTTCCCGGGTTATGCTATTAATGTTGAAACTGGAGAACGTTTAAATATCATGTTTGGTGAAAACTCTTGGATGATAGGCGAAAACGGAAGAAATATGATTTGGGATCCAACTTCAAATTTCACAACTGAACTTGGCGAAATTTTATGGGGAGGTATGCATGCCATTTATGTAATGGGTCATAATGCAGATTTGTCTTCTGATTGTCCCGCTTACGACGAAGGAAACTGGATATACAATACCTTGGCAGGTGGAGCCCAGGATAATATTAAACGTACAGTATATAAAGATGCAATGTGGGTAGGTTTGCCTATGAAGGCTCCAAACGAAAGCTGGCTCTCAAATGATGTTAAAATAAGAATTCGTGTTGCTAAACCTTACAAACTTTTTTATGCAATTGCTGGTGCAACAACTCCTGTAAATAATGATTATCCTATGTACACTTTCTCAACTGATGATATCCGCACTCAAGTTGGTGAAACTGAAGTTGCCGAAAATGCACTGGATATGATTAAAGTTGTTCCTAATCCTTATTATGCTTATTCAGGATACGAAACCAACCAGTTGGATAACCGTGTTAAAATTACCAACCTTCCCGAACAATGTACCATTTCAATTTACACAGTTGGTGGAACATTGGTTAGACAATACGCTAAGGATGAAACTAAAACTTCGCTCGACTGGGATTTGAAGAATTTTGCTGGTATTCCTATTGCAGGGGGTATTTATATCATACATATCAAAGCTGAAGGCATTGGTGAAAAAACAGTTAAATGGTTTGGTACATTACGTCCTGTGGATCTTAACTCATTCTAAAGTTAAAAACTGAGTAATAATAGTAAAATAAAGATATATGAAAAAATTTTATAAAATTTCAGCACTCATTTTGATAACAGCATTTTGCTCAATGTTTAGTGCAAATGCAGGAAATGAAGACAGATCAGGACAGGCAGGAGCTTCCGAGCTTTTGATTAATCCTTGGGCGCGAAGTGCAGGTTGGGGGCAAGCAAACAATGCCAATGTTCGTGGTTTGGAATCCATTTTTATGAATATTGCCGGTACTGCATTTACTTCGAAAACAGAAATAATTTTTGCAAGAACAAACTGGTTGCAGGGATCTGGTGTTAATGTCAATGCATTTGGATTGTCAACACGCGTTAGCGAAACAGCTGTTCTTTCACTTGCTGTTACTTCTATGTCGTTTGG
>JBBQSF010000067.1:0-15779 GCA_038214085.1 Bacteroidales bacterium
TCCTCAACAGCAATAGGATCAACGCCGGCAAATGGTTCGTCGAGCAAAAAAAACTGTGGGCTGCAAGCCAGAGCTCTAGCAATTTCGGTACGTCTGCGTTCTCCTCCCGAAAGTGTGATTCCTACGCTCTTACGGATATGCTGCAAACCAAACTCATCGAGCAATGATTCCAGTTTTAATTTCTGATCAAGTTTGCTTAACTTGGTAAATTCAAGAACTGTTTTTATATTGTCCTCAACACTCATGGTTCGGAAAATAGAAGCTTCTTGAGCAAGGTAGCCAATTCCTCGTTGTGCCCTGCGGTACATTGGTTCGTTGGTAATATCAGTATCATCGAGGAAAATTTTTCCTGAATTGGGTTTAATTAGACCCACAATCATGTAAAATGAAGTGGTTTTTCCGGCACCGTTTGGACCAAGTAATCCTACAATTTCTCCTGGTTTCACTTCAATGCTTACATCATCAACAACTTTTCGTTGTTTGTATTTTTTACTTATATTTTTTGCGCTTAAAATCATGGGTGTAATAATAATAATTCTAGAAATATATTTGAAGTGTGGCCAGAATGCCAAATTTTGATATGTTCGGATGATCGAGATACGACAAACGCCAAATGGCATTTACCCGCAGTACTTTAAAAATATTCTCCACACCTACACCTGTTTCAAAATATGGTTTTGTCAGGCTATTAAGTGACAGTGGAAATGTTGTATATTTCCTGTTTGCTTCGCTGATGCTTCCAACCACACCTTTTACAAATCCAACTTCACGCCATTTGAGCTTGCGCATAAGCGGAATTCTGTTCAGGAAAAAACCTTCGAAATGATGAGAGTAATACAATGTTAAATATTTGTCACTAACAAACTCGTAATAATTCATAAGGTTGAATGCATATTCATCAAAAGAATAAGTTTCGTTTCCTTCGTGCATTTTTAGAAGCGGATAAGGAAGTGTGCCCCATATTTTTCCGGCTTCTATAATGTATTTCGACCAACCGAAAGAACGAATATTGAACCAGTGGTTTAACCCAATTTGAAGTCGATGGTATTCGTAATCTCCATTCCAAAAATCTTTAATTCCGTATGCATATTTTAAATCCAGAACAGGATATTCAGTTCCAAGGCTGGAACGTTCAAATTCACCGTAAAAAAACTTTTCATTGTATGCAAAGCGGGTATTTAGCTGAATTTCGGAAGTGGTTATTGAATTCATTATTTCCTTTTGGCCACCAACAAGAAATTCGAATTTTGTTGCACCCAATGGGAAAATATCCCTATGTATAAATCGAACAGTATTTGAAAATCCGTTGAACCACTCGTTTTCATAGAACCCGTTGAACTCTTTTACCATTGAGAGTTTATCGTTTGGGCTGCGCCGGAGAAAGGAGGCAAGGATATTATCTGTAATAAATGAATTCTGACTTTCGCCCAACTGTTCTATGTCGGACTTGTAATCAATACCAAAGGATTTTCGTGGATTCTTGTTTAGAACATACATGAATCCCATACCATATTTAATAGATTGATCTTTTGTGCCGTAAGCCACATGTCCTTTTAACATAAGCTTTCGGCTGAATGCATTGCTGGTTCGGCCGCCAAAACGAAAACGGATGCCTTCGAGATCGTTAAAACTAATTAAATTAAAATAAGGGCCATATTCAAAATTTCTTTTTACATAATATCCCATTATCAGGGTCTGGATAATGTTAACATACGTTTTAAAAACTGGAATGGTTTTGATGCTGTCAACCATAAAGTAAACAGCTTTTTCGTCTTTCGAAAGCGAATCATGCCTCGCTTGAGTCCAAAATTCATTGCTTTTATTTAAAGAACCATCTTCAACAGAAATATTGGTTGGTGTGTTGTAAAATTCATTCTCCTTAGGCTGATTGAAAATGTATTGTACATACGAGTTGGTTTTTTTTCCATAGAAACCCATGGTGCTCTTGGTATTTTCAACAAGGTTGAAGTCAATAAGCAGTTTGTCCTTTGTTATGATCCAATACTGATTGTTTGCCTTTTCAAATTCCTGGGTAATTACAGCATCATTTATAAAATTAATGTTTGCATCATCCGCAACCCTCATATCTATACTCTTTACTGCAAAAGAAGTATCCGCAACCCAGAAATTCCCTGTAAATGTAAGTTCCTGCTTTCTGCGTGGCTTGAACATAATTTTGTAACACCAATTAGATCCAACAAAGGCACTGTCAGTGAGGTAATATTTATAAAAGCCCAAACCAAAATCGGCTATGGGGCTGATAAAGTTTTTGTCAAATACATTTACGTAATTGGTGTAAACATTTATATTTTGATACATTTTGCCAAGAAACTGAGCCATACTTTCGTTGTCAATTCCCGAAACTTTAGATGCTTTTATTATTTCCTTGTTCGATTTCGGCGTTTTGCGGTAATAAACATCCGACATGGTTTCCGTAAGAAAAAGAGGCAAATATGATTTCCCGTTTATTGTAGAAGTATCTATATTCTCAAAGATAAACTGAAATGGTTTCATGATTTTCCGGTTCTTGAATTCTTCGGAAATATTATTGGCATCAAATTCAATTTTACTGTACGATTCGTATTGATATGCGTCAATATCTTTGCCGCTGTTTGTGTCCTTGTGTGCGATGATTTTTTTAAGAATAATTTCTGCCGGATTGGTTCCCGGACGGATTACAACTTCGCCTAATGTATATTTGTCGGGGAAAAGCTCAAAATTAATCTCTTGAAACTGATGCTCTTTTACAATTTTAACTGCTGTAACATAACCGATAAAGGATGCATATATTGAATCAACTTTTGTGTTTGTCTCAAGAGCGAATTCTCCATTAAAATCAGTGCGTGTACCAATGGTGGTACCTTTAAAAATAATATTTACAAAAGGAAGAATTTCTTTTGTTTCAGCATCAATAACCTTTCCCATAACTTTGGTAACCTGAGCCGGCAAAATAACTGGTATTACAAGCAAGCCAGTTAATATAATAAGGAAAAAGAAACGGGAATATTTTAACATAAAGAATATCTAAGATAACATGCAAAGATACGAAAGCAAAGATACAATTCAAAAATCAATCAATTTTTAGCTTAGATTACTCTTGTTCAGCGTTTCCCAAAATTCAAGTGCTCGGCGGGTGTGTGGAATCACAATAGTTCCGCCCACAATGTTAGCAATTGCAAATATTTCGAAAAGTTCTTTTTTTGTAAGACCTTGTTCAAAGCATTTTTGTAAATGGTATTTAACACAATCGTCGCATCGAAGCACCATTGAAGCCACAAGTCCCAGCATTTCTTTTGTCTTTGATGTTAAGGCTCCATCAGAATATGTGTTGGTATCCAAGTTATATAGGCGTTTGATTACGAGATTGTCTTCGGCAAGAATTTTATCGTTCATTTTCTGCCGGTATTGGTTGAATTCTTCAATTGTTTCTAACATATTCTCTGATGATTAAAGCGTTATATAAATTTTCAAATCTTATTTTTTTAAACGGTCATTTGCAACTTTTAAATTATTTTTTGCAAGAGTAAATGTTGGTTCGAGGGTTATAGCCTGTTCGCAGTATTTTTTTGCTTCGGTATAATTTCCTAGTTCGTTGTAAGCGGCACAGATATTATTGTAAGTACTTGCATTTTTCGGATTGATAATCAATGATTTTTTATACCATTTTATTGAATTTTCAAATTGAAAATCGGAATAATACAAGTACGCAATGTTGTTGTAGCTTGTTTCATCGGCCTTTGAATTTGCAGTGATCAGAGCATCAGCAATTGCCTTTTTAGTATTTGCAATTCCAGTCTGTGCAATTTTTAAATTGTTTGTTGCTCGTTCGAAATCAGGAGTAATTTGTAATGCTTGTTTGCAAGCAATTTCAGCGGCTTTGTAGTTTTTTAATTCATTGTATGCAGAGCAGATATTGTTGTAGGCAATAGTGCTCTTTGCATTGATGGCAATGGCTTTTTGATTGGCTGCGATACATTCGCTGAACATTTTTTTGTTATAGTATTGCAGACTTAAATTTATATAATTGTTTTCTGTAGGTTGGGCATTGGCAAGTTTAATTGCGGTTTCAAGATCATTGGAAATTGAATTGGTGCTGTCATTTGCCATAAAAACAGTATCAGATTTCGAAATTTTATCTTTTCTCCTGCCACCAGCATTCCAAATTACAAGATATATAACAGGAATAACAATTAATGCCGAAATAATCCAGACTGAAATATTCTTTTTTGTCGTTTTTTTTGTTTTTTGTGGATTAGCCATAAATTCCTTTGTTTGAAAATTTTAATAAATTTGCGAATAAAATTAATAAATCTAACTTAAAGTTGTATTTATTTTTTTCTGTTGCTGTTTGCTATTTCATTTTTTAATTTCTGCGTATGAAATCATTGTTTAAAGAAAAACTGGTTTTCGGCCTCGTGATTTTTGCCTTGTTAACCGGGCTGATACTCACTTATTCCAATCATTTTAAAAATCCATTTCATTTCGACGATGATCATACTATTGTGAACAATGTATGGATCAGAAACCTGAAAAATATTCCTATTTTTTTTAAAGATGGAACCACTTCAAGTTCACTTCCTGCCAATCAGGCCTACCGTCCGGGTTTAACCACTCTTAACACCATTGATTATGCCATAGCTTCCAAAAACCCTTTAGGTGTTGCAAAAGATCCGTTATACGCACTCGATGGATTAAATCCTTTTTATTACCATCTTGATATTTTTTGCTGTTTTATTCTGCAGCTTGTTTTGATGTTCTTTATTTTTCGAAAGATTATTGATTCAACTATTAGCCATAAATGGAATAAATATTTTGCACTTTTTATAGTTGCATTTTATGCATTTCATACAGCCACCGCCGAAACTATAAATTATGTAATTTCTCGTTCCGATGGGTTTTCTACGCTAATGGTACTTTTAGCATTGTATCTTTTTATTTATTTTCCGCAAAAAAGAAAATATTATTTTTATTTGATTCCATTTATTGTCGGATTTCTAGTTAAGGAACCTGCCTTAATGTTTATCCCGATACTGTTTGTTTACATAATACTTTTTGAGAAAGAAACGGATATCTCAAGAATTTTCACAAAGGAAAACTGGAAAAAAATAATGGCTGCTTTAAAAGTAGTAACTGTTAGTTTGTTAATTGGCATAGGACTTATAGTAATTTCTGAAACCTTAAGGTCGAAAACTTTTGTGCCAGGAATTATTTCACGTTGGGATTATCTGATTAGCCAGCCATTTGTAATGGTTCATTATTTTAAAACATTTCTTCTGCCAACAGAACTTTCGGCAGATACCGACTGGAGGATTCTCCCTTCAGTATTCGACATAAGGCTCTTGCTTGGCTTAATGTTTATTGTTGGCAGCTTATGGCTAGCTATTAAACTTTCAGGAAAAAAGGAATTGCGCATAGTTTCTTTTGGGATTTTTTGGTTTTTTTTCGCACTGATTCCTACTTCAAGCATCATTCCACTATCCGAGGTTTTAAATGATCACCGTGTGTTTTTCCCATACATCGGACTGGCGTTTGCCATTTCATGGTTGCTGATTTATTTTGTGATTATAAAAAACTGGGAAAAATATAGAAAATCAGCCTTCAGAATTGTGGTTCCGGTTATTGCTGTTATTGTATTGGCGGGTCATGCCTATGGCACACATGAACGCAATAAAGTTTGGAGCTCTTACGAAAGCCTTTGGTTTGATGTTACCCAAAAAAGTCCAGAGAATGGACGTGGTCTGATGAATTATGGCCTTTCGCAAATGCGTAAAGGAAATTACCCAACAGCAAAAGTATGTTTTGAAAAAGCGCTTAAACTTATTCCCAACTACTCACTTTTACATATAAACATGGCAATTTTGCTTTCTGCCACAAACGATCCCAGTTCCGCAGAAAAATATTATCAAAGCGCACTTGCTTTAAATACTTATAAAGATCAGGCTTATGCCTATTATGGCGCATTTTTAAAAGGACAGAAAAGAAATGACGAAGCCATTGATATGCTCAAAAATGCAATTGCAATAAATCCCGCATATATTGAGGCCCGTCGAAACCTTATGGCTTTGTATTTTGAAAGAGAAGACTGGGGCGCGCTTGCCCTTATTGCACAAGGAACTTTAGCGTATATTCCAGATGACGCAGAAAGCATTGCTTATATTAATGCAGGAAAAAATAAAAAAACAAAGCTAGATATTGCCATCGAAGTGGCTGCTCAGAACCCTAGTGCCGATAATTTTCTGGAACTTAGTTTAAAGTATTATGAAGTTGGTAAATATCAGGAATGTATTGACGCCTGCTATAAAGCAATTGAATTAAGACCAAATTATGCCGTGGCATACAACAATATTTGTTCTGCATACAATCAGTTAAAAGAATATGATAAAGCTGAAGCTGCCTGCAACAAAGCTATAGCCATTCAACCTGATTTTGAGCTTGCTAAAAACAATTTGAAACTGGCACAGGCGGGGAAGAAATAGCTGATTAGCGTATTGGAGAACTATTGAATTGCACGATGAATAAAATAAATATTTATCAGTGCAAAACTTACGAGTACCGCAAAAAAAGAAATTCTGTCGAGCAGTTTTGATGCCCTTGGTTTGTTCCTGTTCATGAGGTTTAGCGAAATAATTGAAATAATAATGGTAATCAGGATGTATCCGAAAGTAAGATTGTGAATTATATCTACAAGAGTAAATTTTATAGTTTCTGGAAGCAACGAATCCACAATATATTTATTTCCAACAGCAGCAAAAATACCGCCGACAGCAAGCCCAAATCTGGGATCTACATCAGTGGGTTTGATAAAAAAAACAAGCAGGGAAATCAGGAAGGCTACATAAACTCCAGTAAATAACTTGATAAATAATCCAGTGCTTTCGCGTTCAATTACAAAGGTCACCACAGCTTCTGCAAAACTGCTACTGCCGGGCAAAATCGGGTTTCCATAAGTAGTGTTGTATGTATGAGCAATGGCTTCAATAGAAAAATCTGAAATCTTCCAGCCATTTAAACTTTTGCTCAGTGAAGCATCATATTTTGAGCCTATTTTGTCTGCTATAAAAACCAGGTTTGTGGTGTCAAAAACAGACTCTTCCAATTCTATTTTTAAATATTGTTTGTCGAATGGAAAATTTTCGAGATTGTAAGCGTTTTTCACAACAGCTTTGCATTTTTGAGCCGACCAGTTTATGTTTCCCACCTTTTCATAAAAAGGCAACATGTACGAAAATTCTTTTGCATTTACAAACTCTATAGCCGTAAGAGAATTAATGCTATCATTTTTGCAATGGAACCACATCCAAAAATCTACACTGAAACTTTCTTCGTTGAGTTTGATGTCGTAAATTGAATTAATATAAACGCCAACTTTTACGGTGTCTTTTTCTTTGGCAGTAGCATTCAATCCTGTGAAAATGAAAATCAGAAATAATATTTTTTGACTCATTTTCTTTGTTATCAGTTTTAGTACAACCATAGATTATTTTTGTGTAGAAAGTTTCTCCATGAATTTTTTTGCATCAACAATGTATCTGGTATGAGTTGCTGTTCCAATTTCGCCAACTTCGTCCCAGACATTTATTACGAAAATAAGTTTTTTTCCTTCTACAGAAATAAGTTCAACTTCGCAAAACACTTTCATACCAACAGGTGTAGCTTTGATATGTTTGGCATTAATTTCAATTCCCAGTGTTATAGAACCTTCGGGAAGAAATGGCTGAACGCATAAATGAGCAGTGTTTTCCATCATCCCAATCATTGCAGGGGTTGCAAACACTTCAATAAGCCCTGATCCAAAATGTGCAGCAGTATCTTCTGGTGTTACCTTTTTTTCTGTTTTGTGTTTTATTCCTTGGGGTATTTTGGTGTTCATCTCAGTAATTTAGCACGATGGTTTGTTTAATATCCGGGTGTAAACTTAACGATACAGGGCAATTTTTACTTGTGTGTTCAATAATCCTTTTTGCTTTGTCGGTGTATTTTTTGTCGATCGGGAAATTCAGTTCAACAATAATTTCAGCAACTTTTCGGGGATTGGCGCTCATAATTTTTGTAACATTTATTTCAGTGCCTTCAACTGAAAAGCCATGTTCTTTACCTGCAATATCCATTATTGTTATCATACAAGCCGCTAAGGATGACGATAGCAGATCCGTAGGCGAGAACATTTCGCCTTTGCCATTGTTGTCGGTTGGTGCATCAGAATATATTTCTGTTCCAGATTTCAAGTGTTTAATTTTAGTCCGGAAATCTCCAATTGCTTTTAACGAAATTGTTGCCATAATTTTATTATTTATACAAAAATAAAAAAACCTGCCGAAAAAAGCAGGTTTTATATCTTATTAAAAAAAAGAAATATTGGGTTTATTTTTTTTCTGTAGTGCGAACACAGCATTTTTTTCCAATAGAGCCTTCACCTGTTGTGCTTTTTTCAGAAGAACATGATTTGCCCTGACTTTTACATTTTGCTTTTTCAGTGCCACTACATTTACCTGAACATTTACCTGCATCACCTGATTTGCAATTGCTCTTGTCGGCTGATTTGCAGTTGCTTTTTTCAGCACCAGAACATTTTGATTCACCGCTTTTGCAGCAAGATTTAGTTAAAGTTGTTGCAGTTGTAGTTGTTTGATTGTCTTTTGTTACAACTGTATTTTTTTCGTTAGTAGTAGTCTGTGCTTTAACTGATGCTGTAGGAGCAAATACAGTTAGTGCAAAAATAACAACAGCAAAGTATGCAATTAGATTTTTCATTTTGGGTTTTTATTAATTTATATTGATTTTATTTCTGAAACAAAAGTACTAATATAATTTCTATAAACCGTTAATGGGCTGTTAATAGTTGTTAATGATATGTTAATTGAAAATTTATAAGCTGTTTTTTTGTTAATTTTGATTTATGAAACGCAGGAACTTTTTTTTTATAATAATTATTTCAGGAATGTCCTTGCTTGGAATCGTTATTACCCAGCTTTTCTGGATTCAAAATGCATTAAACCTTCAAAAAGAACAATTTGATCATCGTGTAAGTATTGGTATCAAAAGCGTTGTGTCAACTCTGATGTTAGAAAAATCAGATAATACAGACTCTGTTGTAAAATTATGTCGCCCGAGCTGCGGAATGCAAAATGAACTTTCAGGACTTATCGACTCTGTAAAAATAGACTCCCTACTTAGAGAAGAATTTGCTTATTTGAATATTAATGCTCCATTCGAATTTGGCGTATTTCACAGAGCCGACAGTTTTTTCCTGATAAATAATCATTCTGTTTACAAGCAAGAAATCCTTGAAAGCCGGCATTGTACGTCGCTGTCTTGCCTCTGGAAGCCGGATTGTTATATGCTTTCAGTTTATTTTTCTGACGAACAAGGAATGTTTTACCAAAAGATCTACGGTTGGCTTGGCGTTTCTGCGTTCTTTCTGATCATTGTAATCTCCGGTTTTTTATATATTGTTCAGAGTCTTATACGCCAAAAAAAGTTATCTGAAATGAAAACAGATTTTGTAAACAATATGACACATGAGTTTAAAACACCTATTTCTACAATAAGTTTGGCCAGTGAAATGCTTCTTAAATCTTCTGTTTACGAAAGCGTTGAAAAAACAAAAAAGTATGCTGGAGTTATTTATGATGAAAATAACCGGCTTAAAAATCAAGTGGAACAAGTTCTTCAGATTGCGGTACTCGATAAAGGCGAATTTAAAATTAAGAAAGCTCCTCTCGAAATAAATGAAATTATTGATATAGTTTTCGACAATTTTGAAATGCTGGTGCGGCAGCGCGATGGATCTCTAGAGAAAAAACTCGATGCGGTGAATTCAATAATTCAAGCAGATCAGATTCACTTTACAAATGTTATTGCAAATCTTTTAGATAACGCTAACAAGTACAGTCCTAGTAAACCAAAAATTAGCGTTTTTACAAGAAATGTTCAAAACGGGATTCTAATAGGAATTGAAGACAATGGTATGGGAATCAGCCCCGAGAATCAAAAGCATATTTTTAAGCAATTTTTCCGCGTTCATACTGGAAATATTCATGACGTAAAGGGTTTTGGTTTGGGTTTGTATTATGTAAAAACCATTGTTGAAGCACATGGCGGTTATATTAAACTTTACAGCGAATTAAAAAAAGGTTCTCGGTTTGAAATGTTTTTTCCTTTTGAATAAAAATCACTGTTGTCCGATAAAAAAAATGCAAATGTGTGAAATATCAAGTTAAATAAGTTATCAATGAGTTTTATAAAAACAAAGGGTTGGTTTTAATAGTTTTGATGAATTGATTTTTATCAATTCATTTTGCCTCAATCCTAAAGGATGTAAATTGCTAAAAATCAATTCCTCCTTCAGGAACGAGGCATAGGAAGAAAATATTAAATTTACATCCTTTTAGCTTAAATGTTTTTTCCTTTTGAATAAAAATATATATTTATGAAAAATACTAAACAAAATATTTTGCTTGTTGAGGATGATCTCAACCTAAGCATGGTGCTGCAAGATTATCTTGAAATGATAGGCTACGAGGTTACTCTATGCGCAAATGGTGATGAAGGATTTAAAACTTTTAAAACAAGATCTTTCGATTTGTGTATTCTCGATATCATGATGCCTAAAAAGGACGGTTTTACACTTGCATACGAAATCAGGCAAACCAATTCACATATTCCTATAATCTTCCTCACAGCAAAATCTATGAAAGAAGACAGGATAAAGGGCTTTGAAGCAGGTTGCGACGATTATATTACAAAGCCATTCAGTACAGAAGAACTTAAACTCCGTATTCAGGCAATATTAAAGCGTTGCACCGTTAAGCTAAATACACCGGGCAATGGAGAAAACGGAATTTATAAATTCGGAAGTTTCACATTCGACCACCCAAATCTGCAGTTGATTTCTGATTCCGGTAAGCAGTCTTTAACACGTAAAGAAGCAGAATTGCTTAAGGTTTTTTGTCAGCATAAAAATCAGATTCTTACCAGAGAAACTGCGCTAAAAAGTGTTTGGGGCGACGATGATTATTTTATAGGCAGAAGTATGGATGTTTTTATTACAAAATTACGCAAATACCTAAAAGACGATTCCAAAGTTACCATTCTGAATATACATGGTACTGGCTTTAAGTTTGTAGTAGAAAAGTAATTCCCGTCTTTCAATATTCAAAAGTATTTGGTTTAATTGCATTTAGCACTGAATATTATTTGTGTTGCTTTTTTATGACTATTTTGGACTCAATTTCTTTGTGAATAAATCCTATATTTGCTGAAAATTTGAAAAAATGATAGTAAATACTTACACCGATGAACGAAAAAAATCAATACTTCCTATTGCACTAATCGGTGTACTTTTTTTTATTTTCGGTTTTGTAACTTGGCTCAATGGAACGTTGATCCCTTTTTTAAAAATTTCCTGCGAGCTAAATAATGCTCAAGCTTATCTGGTTACATTTTCTTTTTATATTTCTTATTTTGTTATGGCTTTACCCTCATCGTGGGTATTGAAAAAAACAGGTTTTAAAAATGGGATGAGCGTTGGTTTGTTTACTATGGCTGTGGGTACATTTATATTTATTCCTGCCGCTTATGCTCGTACATACGAATTGTTTTTGCTTGGACTGTTTGTTCAGGGAACGGGTTTAGCCATTCTGCAAACTGCGTCAAATCCATACATTGCTATACTTGGGCCAATAGAAAGTGCTGCAAAACGAATTAGTATAATGGGAATCTGCAATAAAATTGCAGGAGCAATTAGCCCCTTGATTTTAGGCGCAGTTGTGCTTAATGGCGCAGATGCGATTGGCTTACAATTAAAATCAACAACCGATCTAATAAGCAGATCTGTTCTTCTTGATGAAATGGCACTTAAAGTGGTTACTCCCTACATCATAATGGGAATTTCGCTCATTCTGCTTTCTGTTTTTGTGCGTTATTCACCATTGCCTGATGTGGATGATAATTCGGAGAATAATAAAACAATTGAAGGGAACGACAGATCAGGAATTTTTAAATATCCTCATTTAATATTGGGATTTTTTGCAATCTTCTTTTATGTTGGAGCCGAAGTGATTGCCGGTGATACAATAATTCTGTATGGTCAGTCGCAAGGCTTTTTACTCCAGGAAGCAAAGGTATTTACAACGTATACTTTAGTTGCAATGCTTCTGGGCTATATTATTAGCATTTTGCTGATACCAAAATATATTAAACAAGAAAAAGCATTGACAGTTTCTGCAGTTCTGGGAATAGTGTTTTCTGTTTTGGCAATAACAACAAGCGGATTTATCTCAGTATTTTTTATTGCAATTCTCGGATTGGCAAATGCAGTAATGTGGCCTGCAATATGGCCTCTGGCAATAAAGGGTTTGGGAAAGTTTACTAAAATCGGCTCAGCAATACTGATAATGGGTATTGCAGGCGGTGCTACTATTCCTTTTCTCTACGGACGACTTGCCGATTTTTCATCCATTGGTAACCAACAGGCTTATTGGATATTGTTGCCCTGCTATCTTTTTATTCTGTTTTATGCAATTAAAGGATATAAAGTTAAACGTTTAGCATAATAACTTTATGTCTTGATGCATGAATTTTGTTTGTATGATTTTGTATGTTTGAAGTAAAACTGATTATATTTCATTCCATATTTGGAGAATTCATTTAATTTTGATTTTTAAAGTTTAAATTAATTTAATCTTATTCATGACACTTCTTGTTTTTATTGCTTTATTTTTCCCTGTCGTTATTAGTGGCCTTTCTGTTTTTCTCTTTAAGACTAGTGAAAGATCTATGAAATTGATTTTGGCATTTGGCGGAGCATTTCTTTTATCATTATCATTTACCGAATTGATTCCTGAAATATTTGCGTCAGAATCGGGGCAGATTGGCATCTTTGTGATGCTTGGCTTCTTTATTCAGCTTTTGCTCGATTTTCTTACAAAAGGGGTAGAACATGGTCATCATAGCCACCATACAAAGTTAAATGAACCCTGCACAAAAACGCATGATCATGTTAGTTTTGCAGGAATCATGATAGGAATTTGCATTCATTCATTTCTTGAGGGAATGCCTTTGTCCAGCAATTTTCACAACACAAGTCTTCAGAATACCTTGCTTTTGGGAATAATTGTTCATAATATCCCGATTTCAATTGTGCTTGTCAGCTTACTTTTGCATACAGGTCTTAAAAAAAGTTCAACAATAATTCTTTTATTGATTTTCGCATTTTCATCGCCTCTGGGAACAGTTTTTAGTTACTTCTTGGGCGAAGGGTTTGCAGAGAATATGTCTCATTTTTTCAATATTATTTTAGCAATAGTTGTTGGTATTTTCCTTCATATTTCTACTACAATATTGTTTGAATCAGATGAACACCATAGGTTTAATTTGTATAAGTTAGTTGTAATATTATGTGGCGCGGGAATGGCAATGCTAAGTATGTATTACTAAGAAAAAATTTCCCATTTCAAATTAATTTGATAATTTTGTACCTAAATAGTAAATAATTTAAAAAATATAAAATTATGTGTACACTAGTTGGTAAAAAAGCGCCGATTTTCAAAGCAGAGGCAGTTGTAAACGGAGGCGAATTTGATGATAATTTTTCTTTAGAACAATATATTGGAAAAAAACATGTGGTATTTTTCTTTTATCCATTGGATTTTACTTTTGTTTGTCCCACTGAGATTATTGCCTTCCAAGAAAAACTTGCAGAATTTAAAAAAAGAAATACAGCAGTGGTAGCTTGTTCCATTGACTCAAAATTTTCGCACTGGGCTTGGTTAAACACGGAACTAAAGGATGGCGGAATAAAAGGTGTGAAATTTCCGATTGTTGCAGATTTAGCAAAAACAATATCGGAAAATTATGGTGTTTTAGCCGGCCATTACGATACCACCGAAGATGGTGAAGTTTCGTTTGTTGGTGATCCAGTGGCATACCGTGGCTTGTTTTTAATTGACAAGCAGGGAATTGTTAAGCATCAGCTGGTAAATGACCTTCCTTTGGGGCGTAGCGTTGATGAAGTTCTTAGAATGGTTGATGCCCTTCAGCATTTTGAAGAGTTTGGCGAAGTTTGTCCTGCAAACTGGCATAAAGGTGAAACTGCAATGAAAGCAACTCACGAAGGTGTGTCAGATTATCTTTCAAAAAAATAGCCCTTGAATTATTTTTAAAAAGCCTGGTTAACTGGGCTTTTTTTATGCCTTTTATTTAGGTGCCAGTCGCACCAACAATAAGCCAATAAGTCCGAAGATAATATTTGGAATCCAAACGGATATCAATGCTGGAAGATTGCCATTGGTGGCAAAAGTTGTTGAAATTTGCATAAACAGGATAAAGGCAAAGCTTAGCCCAATACCCAAACCCAGGTTAATACCTATTCCTCCCCTGACTTTTCTGCTCGAAAGGGCAACCCCAATTAAGGTGAGCACAACTGTTGCAAATGGAAATGCGATGCGCTTATGTTTTTCAACTTCCGAATATGCCACATTTTCTGATCCCCTGAGCTTTTCATCTTTGATGTAGGCGTTAAGTTCTGAATAATTCATTGATTCGATATCCCTAAGATTGTCGAGGAAATCATTTGGTTTCAGATTCAAAGTTGTGTCAATTTTTTTTCCTGATTTTATTTGTTCATTCATTCCGTCGATAGAGCGGATAAAATAATTTTCAATCTGCCACTTTCGTGTTAGGCTGTCGTATCGTGCAATATTTGACGACATCTTGTAATAAAGACCTTTCTCATTTATTTTTTCAATTGAAAAGTGAACTGCAGAATTGTTATCTGGATTAAAATACTCGCAATACACAAAAGTTCCGGGGCTTATTTGCATGTGAATATTAATATTTTTAGGTCTTTTTGCATTTTTTATATACATCATTTCAAATTCAAGCCTGTTTTTATTTGAAGTTGGAATAATGAAATTTGAAAGAATAAATGATAAAAATGCAATAAAAATTGATGCTATAATATAGGGGCGAAGCAAACGCTTGAAACTGATGCCGCTTCCTAAAATAGCTACAATTTCTGTGTTTGAAGCCATTTTTGAAGTGAAAAATATTACAGCAATAAATGTAAATAACGGACTGAACAGGTTAATGAAATAAGGAATAAAGTTCAGGTAATATTTAAAAAGGATATCAGTGAGTGGCGCATCTTTTTCAAGAAAATCATCTATTTTTTCTGAAATATCGAAAATGATAACAATAACAATGATAAGAATAATTGCATAAAAAAATGTTCCAAGAAATTTCCGGATAAGGTATGTGTCAAGCTTTTTAATTTTTAGAAAATCATTTATCATGTCACAAAAGTATAAAAACTATAGCTATATCGTTCTAAAATTATATTTTTGACAACGCAATGAATAATTCAGAAGATCTTAAATACAAAATTGGTATTACGTTGATTCCCCTTGTAGGCGATGTAAATGCAAAAAAACTTATTGCATACTGCGGAGGAGCTGAAGCCGTATTTAAAGAAAAGAAAAGCGATCTGTTGAAAATTCCCGGAATCGGAGATCAAACAGTTAAAGCAATTTTGTCACAGAATATTTTGAAACGTGCAGAAGAGGAAGTGAATTTTGTTGAAAAACACAAAATCAGAGCTTTGTTTTTTGCTGATAAAAATTATCCCGAAAGGTTAAAGCACTGCATTGATAGTCCCGTGGTGCTTTTTGTAAAAGGAAATGTTGAAATGAATGTTCCTAAAGTGCTTGCTGTTGTGGGAACACGAAAAGCTACACCTTGGGGAAAGGATATAACAAAAAAAATTATTGAAGAACTTTCGA
>JBBQSF010000068.1:0-15732 GCA_038214085.1 Bacteroidales bacterium
ATGGAAAACTTGAATTCTTCGCCACGGCAAAAAGCACTTGAGATAAACCTGAATAATGCAATTTATGGTTCGTTTGCCGAAATCGGAGCCGGTCAAGAAGTAGCACGAACTTTTTTTCAATCAGGTGGCGCATCGGGGACGGTTGCGCGAACTATTTCTGCGTATGATATGGCTGTGAGTGATTCAATTTACGGTAAAACACACGATGGAAGGTATGTTTGCGAAGACCGCCTGAAAAAAATGTTAAACTTTGAGTATTCCAATGTAATTGATCTGCTGGGAAAAACAAGAAACCAAAAAACTTGTTTCTTTGCTTTTTCGAGCACTGTTTCTGCACTCAATTTCAAAAAAGACAATTACAGCCACGGATGGATGGGAATAAAATACCAATTAAACCCCGATTCCGATCCCAATGAAATTGTAGTCCATTTCCGACTTTGGGAAAATGATAATCTTTTGCAGCAACGAACAGTTGGAATAATCGGTGTAAACCTTATTTATTCTGCTTTTCACTATTCTGAAAATTCAAAGTTACTCCTGCAAACACTGATGGATTTCACATCTTTTGAACGTGTTTCCATTGACATGATAATGGTAACGGGCCCCAACCTTTGCCATATTGACAACAGGTTACTTGCCGTTCAGCTTGTAAAAAATGGAATGACAGATGTTGCTATGTTCGATAGGAATGGTCAGGTTCAAGATCCCTGGAATATGTTATATAAAAAAAACGCAATGGTTATAAGGGGGAGTTTCAGGCCGATTACTTATGTTGGTTTCGACATGCTTAAAACCGGTTATCACTTGTTAAAAGAAGATGTTGCGTTTGAAAAAAACAATATTATTGCTTTGTGCGAAATAACCATGGACAATCTTTTTAGCGGAGGCGAGTTTGACGAACGTGATTTTCTTGACAGAACAGATATTTTATGCGGAATGGGGCAGAATGTAATGATATCAAATTTTAGAGAATATTACAAACTGGTTAATTTCCTTTCACAATTCAAAACGCTTACGCTGCGATTATTAATTGGTGCGGATACTTTTTTAAAGGTTATTGATCAAAAATATTATACTCATTTAAAAGGCGGAATACTTGAAGCATTTGGCCGATTATTCGTGAACAACATGAAAATATATTTGTATCCTGCATTGCAAGAAGATTGTTCAAAAGAATATACATCAGTAAATCTTCCGGTTGATGAGGCAATTCGCCCGCTATACAATTACCTGCTTTTTAATAAAAAAATAATTGACATCACCGGAACAAAAAAGGAATGGCTTAAGTATTCTTCGCACGATGTTCTTCGTAAAATCCACGAACAGAATCCTGACTGGGAAACAATGGTTCCCAAATATGTTTCTCGTTTTATTAAGGAAAAAAAGATTTTTGGCTTTGGTGCCAGCTAATTGTTCTGAAATTAATTTTCTCTCAAAACATATTCATCATACTCAAGCTCAAAGCGCAATTTATGTTTAGATTCTTCTTGGGCAAGCATTTTAAACAGGTTTTTAAGTTCTGGAGATGGGGCACGTTCCGAAAGAGCCAGATATAGTTTAAATGCTGATTTCTCTTTATTCATTGCAAGAATCAATGCGTCCTGATACGACATATTTGGCCCGGATGTGGCTTTTACTAAATAATCACTAAGTTTCAAATCCATTACTTTTTCTGAACTTTCGGCAAAGAATCCTTTTTGCTTAATATCAAGCAATTTGGCTTTATGCCCCATTTCCTCAGCAGCAAATTCAATAAATACTTTTTTAATTGCTTCAGAATTTGCTGTATCTGCAAGCTGGGAATAAAATTCTACGGCTTCTTGTTCCCCTGCAATTGCAAAGTCTAGTATTTCCTCAATTGTGTTAAATGTTTTCATACAAAATAAATTATGTTTAATTATCCTGAATACTGATCATAATCCTGATAAAGTTTTTTCATTGCCAAAGCAAGGTCTTCAAATTCCACACTATGTTTGGTGCATCCTCTGCGAGAACAAAAATGGATTTTTCCTCCCATATCCAGCACAACTAATGACATTGGAGCTTGACAAGCTTCACACAAATCCTTGGTAGTGATTTCTTCTCTGCAATGCGGGCAAGCAAAAACTGCTATTTCATTTTCAGCTAATTCAATATCGCAAGAAAGGTTGTAACTCCCGTAAACAGAACTAAGATAAATGTTCCCTCGCTTATTGTTTTGCGTTATTACCAGTTTTATGCTTGAGGCATCGTCTACTTTAACCTCATGATCCATCAGAGATTTGCCACAGAGCGGACATTTTACATTTAATGATATTGCATTGAAATTGCTCATTATAATTTCTCCTTTAGTTATTAAATGCATCCTTAAATTTCTCTTCGGTATATTTTACCAAAGTATCGCAGCCATATTCAAACATTCTATTGTAATTGTCGGTTGTTGTTTTCACGAACCGGTGTTTGCTTTCCTCTAAATTTACTGGCAGAAGGGTTATGGCTTCCATCATAACATCTACAACATCCTGTAATCCATTTTGACCAAATTTCGCAAGAATAGCAATCAATTGTAAGCAATTATTCTGTTTTATTTTATCTGGCAGTGTTGCCTCGAATTTCTGTAGCACTTTTTGTGTGTTTGAATAACTGCCTCCTGATTCAGCAGGAAGTGATGCTGGCATAATCAAATGAGCTTTTTGAGCGGTTTCTGTAATAAAATAATCCTGAACAACCACAAATGAAGCTTTTTCAAACCAGGAAGAAACAGTGCTTTTATCAATGGCACATCCTAAAGGATCTTCACCAAAAATGAACAAATTCTTAAGTAAGCCTTTGTCGAGTATTTCTTTTTGGTTTTCATTAATTGTAGCTGGAAGATCAGATATTTTCCATTTAGATTTCAGCTTGTCCTGAAGCTCCTGATTGGTAATTGGCAAACCTCCGACACCTATTTTTGCACAAATTCCCATATCAATCAAACCCTGAGAATTGTTTTTTTCTTTTAATGAAATTATTCCGTTGCCTGTTTTACCTAATTTTCCTGTTATCATTGCAAGATTAATCAGTTCCACACAGGCATTTGACGACAATTCCTTTTCTGAAAAAACTAAAACTGCATTCATTTCTTTGTTTAGCGTTTCGGCGATTTCTTCCAAACTTTCAACACAGCAAATTCCGGATTTTAACACCAGTTCTTCATAATTTTCAGAAAGAATACTGATCTTGTAGCTTTCATAATCAAGGCAATTGTCAATGATATACATTAAGTTTTCCTCACCTTTTGTCAGCAGATAATGATTAATTGCTTTTACAAAATAATAATACGATTTTATTTGAACTTCTTTGTCAACCTTATGTTTCATAGGGCTGTTGGTAAGAGTTGTAATCAATTCAACCGGCACGTTTTTTAAATAACGGGCATTGTTAACAAAAAATCCTGCTACTGCGTTGTCTCTATTCGTTTCTGAACCAATCAGGTAAATCCTGCTTGCGAGTTTGATCTGGTCAAAAGGAACATTTGCATCGGCATTGCGATGGTATCCGCCTCCGCGTTCAAGATAATGGAAACTGGTTACGTTATTGGTTTTTGCACCTGCTCTTGCCAGCTTCTGAACCAGATACATTTCTTCGTTAGATAAACGCGCTCCAGCATAAAATCCGTTTTCGTCGGGATTAACTGCTCGAATATTTTTTTCGATAAGCGCGTATGCTTCTTCAAAAGAAATTTCGGTAAAAGAATCGCCTTTTCGCAATAATGGTTTAAGAATACGATTTTTATCGTTTATATAATTGTATCCAAACTTCGGATATTTGCATAGGTTTCCATCGCTGTTTACTTTTCCTTTACTTCCGGTAACCTGCATTAAAAAACCGTTTTTATGATGCAGATTGATTTCGCAACCCACCGAACAATAATTGCAAATGGTTTCTGCTTTTTCATGTTTTACGGGGCCTGGTTTGAACAAAACATTTTCGGATATTGCCGCAGTTGGACAAGCAGAAATACACAAGCCACAAGACTCACATTGAGTATCCTGTAATGCATCGCCCATACTTGGTGCCACATAGGTTTCAAAACCACGGTTTACCAAACCCAGTGCATTTGCCCCCACCACTTCGCGGCAAATTCGAACACAGCGGGAACACAGTATACATTTATTGTTATCTATTTCGATAAAAGGATGGCGGAAATCAACATCCACTGATTTGTATTCGCCTTTATACCGTGTTTGCTCCACATCATATTCTGTTGCAAATTTTTTAAGATCACAAGTGTAATATTCAACACAACCGCATTCCAAGCAGCGCTGTGTTTCATTGAACGCAACTTCCTCGCTGACATAACCCAATTCCACTTCGCTGAAATTATTTCGTGTTTCAGGCTCCATGGTTGGCATTTCTTCACGCATTTTTTTTAAGTATTTTCCAACATATTCCTCGGTTTGTTGTAAACGGAAATTGTCTTTTTTACTTACAAACTCTTTCTTTTCGGGCTCAAGGAGTTGTCCGCTCAGGTACTGATTGCAGCTTCGTGCAGCAATACGGGCCTGAGCAACAGCCTGAATTAAAGTGGCCGGGCCAGTAACACCATCGCCACAGGCAAAAATCCTCTTAACGCCAGTTTGCAGGGTAATTGGGTCTGCATCCAGATCGCCCCACTTATTCATTTTTAATTCGCCAATATCCGTATTGTTATTTACTTCACTTATAAAATCCGCCACTGTCTTTTGCCCTATGGCTGCAATTGCATAATCCATTTCGATGTCAAATTCTGAACCATCAATCACCACTGGTCTTCTTCTTCCAGAAGCATCTGGTTCGCCCAATTCCATTTTTACGCAGGTAAGGGTTTTAATATTGCCATTTTCATCTTTATTTACTTTTACAGGAGCAGTAAGGAACATGTATTCAATGCCTTCAAGTTTTGATTCATGAATTTCGATAGGATTTGCCGGCATTTCCTTTTCGGAACGGCGATAAACAACATACACTTTTTTTGCACCGCAGCGCATTGATGAGCGGCAGCAATCCATGGCTGTATTTCCTCCACCAATAACAGCAACGGTTTTACCAGAAAAGTCGTATCGCTTTCCTGTAAGTTCCATTGTTTTTAAGAAATCAATTCCCGACAATACATTTCCGGCATCATCGCCTTCGCAACCAATTGAGGTTCCCTTTTGAGAACCAATAGCAAGAATTATTGAATCGTATTTAAATTTTAATGCTTTATATGATAGGTTTTCGCCAAGCTTTTGATTGTAAAAGATTTTAACTCCCAATTCGGTTATGTTGTCAACTTCTTTTTGAATGATATCATTTGGAAGACGGTATTCTGGAATTCCATATCTAAGCCATCCTCCGGCTTTTGGAGCTGCTTCATATATATCAACCTGATGTCCTTCTTTTTGTAAGAAAAATGCCGCCGCCAATCCTCCGGGTCCTGCACCAATTACAGCAATTTTTTTCCCAGTGGAGGGTTTAATTACTGGTTTGAATTTGTTTGGTGATTCAAGATCAATATCCGATGCAAATCGTTTTAAATAATCAATTCCAACTCCAGTTCCCTCATCTAGAAGGTTTCTTCGGCAGGCAGCTTCACACGGGCGAACACAAACCCTTCCGCAAATAGCTGGGAGCGGATTTGTTTCTTTTATCAAAGCAACAGCTTCGCTATACATTCCTTTTTCTATATACGAAATATAGCCCTGAACATCAACGCCAGCAGGACAAGTTTGCTTGCAAGGGCCAATACAATCAGCATAATGATTGCTCAACAGCAGGTCAAGTGCTGTTTTCCTTGCTCTGAAAACTTTTCCATTATTGGTTTCAATTTTCATTCCTTCGGCAATCTTTGTGGAACAGGAAGGTTGCAGCGCCCGCATTCCTTCAATTTCCACAACACAAACATAACAGGAGGAATATGGTTCGAGGCGGTCGTCATTGCAAAGAGTAGGGATATCACAACCATTTCTTTTGGCAAGAGATAAAATGGTTTCGCCTTTGTTTCCTTTAACTATTTTGCCGTTTAAAATGACATTTATTTCGTTCATATCAATTGGATTATCGCGTTTGAAACTAAAAAATTAATTAATAGAAATTGCTTTAAACTTACACTTGCTGTAACACATACCGCATTTTGTACACAAAGTTTGATCTATCAGATGTGGAAGTTTTTTTTCTCCAGAAATGGCATTAACGGGGCATACTTTTTTACACAACATACATCCGGTGCAGGCTTCTGTAATAATTTCGTATTTCAATAAAGATTTGCAGTTTTTTGCAGGACATTTTTTATCCCGAATATGCGCTTCATATTCATCCCTGAAATATTTTATGGTAGTAAGAACAGGGTTGGGAGCCGTTTGTCCAAGCCCACACAATGAGCTGTCTTTTATTTGATTAGAAAGTTCAATAAGCGTTTCAATATCACTTTCTTTACCATTTCCATGGGTTATTCTTGTAAGAATTTCGAGCATTCGTTGCGTTCCAATTCGACAGAACGTACATTTTCCGCAAGATTCTTTCTTGGTGAAATCGAGAAAAAACCTTGCCATATCTACCATACAGGTAGTTTCATCCATAACTACCATACCTCCGGAGCCCATAATTGCACCTGTGGCATTCACTGAATCATAATCAACAGGAGTATCGGCAAGATATTCGGGAATACAGCCCCCTGAAGGACCTCCAAGCTGAACTGCCTTAAATTTTTTGTCATCAATAATTCCACCACCAAGCTTAAAAATAATTTCACGAATTGTTATTCCCATTGGAACTTCAACCAGTCCACCATTTTTTATTTTCCCTGTGAGGGCAAATACTTTAGTGCCTTTGCTTTTGGCTGTTCCATATTTTGCATATTCTGAAGCTCCGTTTAAAACAATCCAGGGAATGTTGGCAAATGTTTCAACATTATTAATATTTGTTGGATTTTTCCATAATCCGGATTCTGCAGGGAAAGGTGGTCTTTTTCTGGGCATTCCCCTTTCACCTTCAATTGAAGCCATAAGCGCAGTTTCTTCCCCGCAAACAAATGCACCTGCGCCTTCTTTAATATGAATATCGAAATTAAATCCTTCAATTCCTAAAATATTTTTTCCGAGGTATCCTTTAGTTCGGGCCTGTTCAAGGGCAATGTTCAGACGTTTAATAGCCAATGGATATTCTGCACGGCAATAAATCCAGCCTTCACAAGCCTGTATTGCGAAAGCGCCAATTATCATCCCTTCAAGCACTGAATGAGGATCCCCTTCCAACACCGACCGATCCATAAAAGCTCCTGGGTCACCTTCGTCGGCATTGCAAATGATATATTTTACATCGGCTTTGTTGTTGTATGCGAAACGCCATTTTAGACCTGTTGGAAAGCCACCACCGCCACGACCTCTGATACCGGAATCAAATATGCACTGAATTACATCAGGAGATTGCAATTTTTCTTTTGCAATTTTTTCAATTGCTTTATATCCATTACGGGCCTCATATTCTTCAATGGATTCAGGATCCATGTATCCACAATTGCGTAAGGCAATTTTAACCTGTCCTTCAAAAAAAGCTTTGTCTTTTGTTTCAAAAATATCTGTTTTTACAACATACTCTTTTATTGGTTCTGCATTTTGAATATGCTTTTCTATAATTTCTCCAGCTTTAACAGAATCAATTTCACCGTAGATGTAAGAACCATTACTATCAATAACTTCAACAAGTGGTTCGCGGAAGCACATTCCAATGCAACTGGTTTTTTTCAATTCAAAATCAAGGTTTTTTTCTTCCCTAATTTTATTAAGTGTTTCGAAAACTTTTCCGGCGCCGGCAGCAAGTCCGCAACTTCCTAAACCGACAATAACCTGAGTTTTTCCCATTTTTATATTGTATTTTTAAAAATCAAAAAATTAATGGCCGCATTTACTTCCGGTTTCCTGTTCACGAAAATTCCGGAGAACATCTTTTGCTTGCTTTTTAGTGAGCTTTCCGAAAGTATTGTCTCCAATCATCATAACAGGTGCGAGTGAGCAACATCCTAAGCACGCAACCGATTCGAGTGTAAAAACAGCGTCTTCAGTAGTTTCACCGTCTTTAACACCTAATTCTTCCTCTAAGGCTTCGGTTATGGCTGTGGCGTTCTGAACATGGCAAGCCGTTCCGTGGCATACCTTTATTATATGTTTTCCAACCGGCTGAAGTCGAAATTGAGCGTAAAAGCTTGCAACTCCATACATCTCGCTTAATTTAAGCGAAGTATCGTTTTCGAGTTTCAGAAAAGCTTCATGTGGAATATACCCATAAAGCTCTTGTGTGTGCTGAAGCAGAGGAATCATATTTCCCCTGATGTTTTTATATTTTTCAATTACTGAATCCATTAAAGCCAGATCGATTCCTGATGGCTTTACTTCTATTTGTGCGGTGGTAATTCTTGAAATGCGCATAACGAAATATTTTATTTTAAAAATTATTTCATGATTTTTGTCTTATAAAGTCAAAATCGGGTTAAATATATTTTTAATTTATTTAATATCCTGAAAAAAAAACGAAAAAAAAATCCACATAAAAATTTTTCTATGTGGGATTTTATTTGTATAAATGTGCTTAAATTTTGTTTTATTTCTGTGAAAGGAGCCTATTTGTTGTTAAATTGGTTCATAGTATTGTCAACGCCTATGGTTCCGAAAGCTTTAATTATTTCAGTAGCAATTGTTATTTTGGGTTCAAGTATTTCAAGCTCCTCTTTATTCCATTTTCCAAGAACAAATCTTATCTGTGCACCAATTGGGAAATCGTTTCCAGTTCCAATACGAAGCCGAGCAAATTGATCTGTTCCCAGGTTTTCAATTATATCAATTAGTCCGTTATGGCCGCCGGCACCTCCTTTTTTACGTAAGCGTATGGATCCAATAGGCAGAGCCACATCATCAGTAATAACGAGCAGATTTTCATCAGGAATATTTTCTTTTTTTAACCAGTACGAAACGGCTTTCCCGCTCAGGTTCATAAAAGTGGTGGGTTTAATAAGAATAAATATTCTTCCTTTAAACCGGAACTCGGTAGCCCAAGCATATCTTTTTGACTCAAAAACAAGATTCTGTTTTTTTGCAAGATGATCGAGTACCATAAAGCCGATGTTGTGCCTTGTATTGGCATATTCATCGCCAATATTTCCCAATCCTGTAATTAAATATTTCAAACCCTGACTATATAAAAAAGTGGCTTTCCGTTAAGGGAAGCCACTTTATATTTCGGAATTATGTTAATTTATGCTTTAGGTGCTTCTGCGGCAGGAGCGGCACCGGCAACAGGTTCTTCAACAACAACGCGTGTTGTTTTAACGCTAATAATTAGTGAGTTTGGAGTTTCCAGCAAATAAACATCTGGTAATTTAACATCCACCACTTTAACTGAATCACCAATTTCGAGATTTGAAATATCAATTGTGATAAAATCAGGTAAATTAGCCGGAAGTGCTTTTACTTTAAGTTTTCTGAGTTTTTGAACCAATCTGCCCCCTTTGAGAATACCAGGAGAAACTCCGGCAACTCTAACAGGGATACTTATTGTAACAAATTTATCAGGGAATATTTCGAGAAAATCTGCATGAATCAACTGATCAGTTACCGGATGATACTGTGCTTCCTGCAAAATAGCATTAACAGATGTTTCGCCGATATTTAAATTAACTGTGCAAACTTCGGGCGTATAAATAATATTTTTAAAGGCTGTTTCTTCAACTGTGAAATGAATTTGTGATGTTCCGCCATATAATACACAAGGAACTTTACCTGCTTTACGGTTAAGTTTTGCATCCTTTTTCCCTACGTTCTCTCTTTGAGAACCGCTAATAGATACCTGTTTCATTTTGATAAAAATTTAAATTAATAAAAATTGAATTAGTGAATTGTTGAAAATTTAAAATGTGTGCTTATTGATTCGTAATTATGAACTCTTCCGATTACATCGGCAAATAATTTTGACGCTGTTAATACGGTAATTTTACTGCTTTCTTTTTTCAGCGGAATTGTATCGCTTACAATCAGTTCGGTAAGTTTTGATCTTTCTATTTTTTCGAAGGCACTGCCAGATAATATGGCATGGGTACAAGCAGCTCTTACGCTTGCGGCACCACGATCCATCATCATATCAGCTGCTTTGGTTATTGTTCCCGCAGTATCGATAATATCATCAACCAAAACAATATCTTTTCCTTCAACTTCGCCAATAAGTGTCATTTTTTCAATAACATTTGCCTTTGCTCTTTGTTTAAAACAAATTACCAGATCTGAATTTAAAAATTTGGCATAAGCTGCGGCTCTTCTGGTTCCACCTGTATCGGGAGACGACATCGTTAAGTTCGGCAAATTAAGGCCTTGCAAATAGGGAATAAACATCGAAGAGCCATACAAATGATCCACAGGAACATCGAAAAAGCCCTGTATCTGATCGGCATGCAAGTCCATAGTTACAATTCGGTTAACTCCTGCCGCTGTAAGCAAATTTGCAACAAGCTTTGCTCCAATTGAAACCCTTGGTTTGTCTTTTCTATCCTGTCTAGCATATCCAAAATAAGGCATTACCGCTACAATATTTTTTGCTGAGGCTCTTTTTGCTGCATCAATCAACAAAAGCAACTCAAATAGATTATCAGCTGGAGCAAAAGTTGACTGAATGATAAAAATTTCGTTTCCGCGTATCGTTTCTTCATAACTCGGCTGAAATTCGCCGTCACTGAACATTGAAAATGACAATTCTCCCAATGGTTTTCCAAAGGAGGCCGCAATTTTTTCGGCAAGATAGCGTGTTGCCCTACCTGATACAATGTTTATATGTGATGACATAAAAGAAATGTATTGAAAATGAACCTTTTAAGAAAAATGTAATTCCGTTGCGAAATTAGTACAATATTTCCAACCGCCAAAAATATTTCTTAGAATATTTTATCTATCCTATTTTCTAAAAATCTAAGGTCAATTTCAACGAAGAATCTCAAATTTTCTTATTTCTTCATTAGGTTTTCGATTTCTTCAATCTCCACAGGAATATTTGCCATTAAATCAACTGGTCCGTTTGCTGTAACCAGAATATCATTTTCGATACGGATTCCTATGCCTTCTTCTGGAATATAAATTCCGGGCTCGCACGAAAAAACCATTCCGGGTTTAAAAACATCCTGCTTTGTACCAACATCGTGCACATCGAGCCCCATAAAATGAGAAGTTCCATGCATATAGTATTTAAAAAACATAGGTTTGTCGGGATTCTGGTTCTTAACATCTTCTTCTGTATATAATCCCAGTCCTATTAATTCCTTGTCCATAATTTTACATACTTCTGCATGGTATTTTTCGAGCGTGGTTCCAGGAACAAGCATTTTTGTTGCGGCCCGCATCACCCGCAAACAAGCACTGTAAACTTCTTTTTGACGTGGAGTAAATTTCCCGTTCACTGGAATGGTTCGCGACAAATCGCCTGCATAATTGGCATATTCTGCCCCAAAATCAAGGAGCATCAAATCGCCATCCTTACATTCTTTGTTATTTTCGATATAATGCAGCACGCAGGCACTTTTTCCAGAAGCAATTATTGGATAGTACGCATGTCCATTGGCTCTATTGCGAATAAATTCGTGTGTAATCTCAGCTTCCACTTCGTATTCCATAACACCCGGCTCTACAAACGCAAGAACGCGCCGGAAAGCCATTTCGGTAACATTAATCGCCTCCTGCATAAGCTCTATCTCTGTTTCAGATTTTATCATACGCAGATTGCTTACTATTGGTGCCGATCGTTCATATTTATGGAGTGGAAATTTAAGCTTCATTTCATTTGCAAATCGGATATCCTTATAAGGAACTGCATTTGTATATCTTGGATTTTCATTTATATTAAGGTAAACATTCTCGCATAAAGCCATTACTTCTTTTAATGCAGTGTCAAAACTGTCGAGCCAGAACACATTCTTGATTCCGGATACCGCAGTGGCTTCTTCTTTGGAATATTTCTTTCCATACCAAACAGCTATATGTTCGTTGGTTTCTTCAACAAACAAGGCTTCTCTGTATTTTTCTAAAGGACAATCCGGAAAAACCATTAAAATACTTTTGGCCTGATCAATTCCTGAAAGGTAGAAAAAATCAGAATTTTGCCGAAATGGAAAATCCTGATCTCCGTTTCGGGGCATTTCATCGTTTGAATTAAAAATAGCAACAGCATTTGGCTTTAAATGCTCAACATACCTCCTGCGGTTTGAAATGAATAATTGCTGATCAATTGGTAGATATTTCATATCATAACATATTAAATGTGTGTTAAAAAGGAATTAATTGTGTTATTTTATTTTGTAAATTTCAGTTAAATTATAACTTTGCTCAATCGAACCTTTTATTTTTCGATTTGCATTCTGTCACAAATTAAAAAAATATAATCGAAATATCCTATTAGAAAATAATTTTAATATAACTGATATGAGCACAACATTTCTCAAGTTTTCATCCATTACAAAAAAACTCTTTATGGCTGCAGCAGGAATATTTTTAGCCGTTTTCCTGTTGGTTCATCTGGGAATAAATTTACTGCTTTTGCGCAGCGACGGCGGTGAATGGTTTTCGGCAGCTGCTAGTTTTATGAGCAATAATTATATTGTTAAAGTTTTTGAAATTGTACTTTTTGGTGGATTTATACTTCATATTTTATATGGCATTATTATAACGCTACAAAACTGGGCCGCTCGTCCGGTTTCATACTATAAATCGAATAAATCAGACACGGCATTCTTTTCAAAATACATGATCTGGACGGGGCTTATTGTTCTTATTTTTCTGGCCATTCATTTTATGAATTTTTACTTTGTAAAACTTGGCCTGGTTCCTGTTCCTCAAGGTGCAGATGATAAGCATGACTTTTACCACATGGCCATTAATCTTTTTCAGGTACCCATGTATTCATACATTTATATTGTGCTCATGGCTGTTCTTGGATTCCACCTGAATCATGCTTTTCAATCCGCATTCCAAACTTTCGGCTTGAATCATAATAAGTACAATTGTGCAATAAAAATTTGCGCTATTTCTTATTCAATTATTGTAAGCGTTGGCTTTGCAATTATTCCCATTTATTTTTTATTCTTTTATAATTAATCGTTTTTCAAAATAAGTATCAGGTATGACAACTCTAAACTCAAAGGTACCCGAAGGAAATGTTTCTCAGCTATGGCAAGAATACAAAGCCAAGGGCAAGTTGGTAAATCCCGCAAATAAAAGAAAGCTCGACATTATTGTAGTTGGAACTGGATTGGCAGGAGCTTCTGCTGCGGCTTCTCTTGGTGAACTTGGTTACAATGTAAAGATTTTTTGCTATCAGGATAGCCCTAGAAGAGCCCATAGTATTGCTGCACAAGGAGGAATTAATGCCGCAAAAAATTATCAGAACGATGGCGATAGTGTTTACCGTTTGTTTTATGATACTGTGAAGGGTGGCGATTACAGAGCCCGCGAATCAAATGTTTACCGTTTGGCCGAAGTGAGCAATGCAATTATTGACCAATGTGTTGCTCAAGGTGTTCCTTTTGCCCGCGAATATGGCGGATTGCTTGATAACCGTTCATTTGGAGGTGCTCAGGTTTCGCGAACTTTTTATGCCCGTGGACAAACCGGACAGCAATTGCTTCTCGGTGCTTACAGTGCGCTTAGCCGGCAGATAGAAAAAGGAAGTGTAAAAATATACAACCGCAGAGACATGCTCGATGTTGTTCTGGTGGATGGAAAAGCAAGAGGAATTATTGTAAGAAACCTTGTTACCGGAGAAATTGAAAAACACGCTGCTCATGCTGTAGTTCTCGCAACTGGCGGTTACGGAAATGTCTTTTATCTTTCTACAAATGCTATGGGATCCAACACCACACCCATTTGGAAAGCATACAAAAAAGGTGCATTTTTTGGAAATCCCTGTTTTACGCAGATTCATCCCACCTGTATTCCTGTTCACGGCGATTACCAATCGAAATTAACATTAATGAGCGAAAGCCTTCGTAACGACGGACGAATATGGGTTCCAAAGAAACTAGAAGATGCCGAAAAACTTCGAAAAAAAGAAATAAAACCATCTTCAATTCCTGAAGATGACCGCGATTATTATCTCGAACGTCGTTATCCGGCATTTGGGAATCTGGTTCCGCGCGATGTGGCTTCAAGAGCGGCTAAAGAACGCTGCGATGCGGGTTTTGGCGTTGGCTCAGGGTTGGCTGTTTATCTTGATTTTGCCGATGCAATTGGACGCCTTGGAAAAGAAACCATTGAAGGACGTTACGGAAACCTCTTTCAGATGTATGAAAAAATTGTGGACGAAAATCCTTACGAAACGCCAATGATGATATACCCTGCGGTACACTATACCATGGGCGGGCTTTGGGTTGATTATAACCTCATGACTTCGATTCCTGGTTTGTATGCTTTAGGCGAATGTAATTTTTCAGATCATGGAGCCAATCGCTTAGGAGCTTCTGCTTTGATGCAAGGATTAGCTGACGGATATTTTGTGTTGCCATATACCATTTCTGATTTTCTTGCCGGTGAAATTCATACCAAAAGAATCTCAACAGATGCTCCAGAATTTATTGAAGCGGAAAAATCAGTGACGGATACCATTAATAAAATGAAAGCAATCAAAGGAAAACAATCCGTTGATGCATTTCATAAAAAACTTGGGAAAATAATGTGGGAATATTGCGGCATGGGCCGGAATGAAGCCGGACTAAAAAAAGCCTTGGAGCTTATTCCCAAATTACGAGAAGAATTTTGGAAAGATCTGAAACTTCCCGGTGGGCTTGATGAATTTAATCCCGAAGTGGAAAAAGCAATGCGTGTAGCTGATTTTCTTGAACTTGGAGAATTGATGGTTCGCGATGCACTAAACCGTAAAGAATCATGCGGCGGACATTTTAGAGAAGAAATGCAAACCGACGATGGCGAAGCCAAGCGAGACGATGAAAACTTTGCATACGTTGCTGCTTGGGAGTTTACCGGAATTGATAAAGAACCAAATCTCCATAAAGAATCACTTGAATTTAAAGAGGTAAAACTTGCAACCAGAAATTATAAATAATAAAATAAATATTAAAACGCAATCAATGAAGTTGCCCGTTTATTTGTGTTTGCTGCTATTGCTTCCCTGCGCCGTTAATGCTCAGGAAGATAAGTGTGCAAAGGCAGATAGTATAATTGCCGGAACAAATGCAGCTATTGCCCGTGTAAAAACCGGGGGTATGGAAAACTGGGGCGTTCTTTACTGCAATTCCGTTGAAATAAACACATATAAAGATCAATGGCGTGCAGTTGGAAATTATAACAGCAAAATAGATTTTTGGTACACCGACGCTCCTGAGTTTGCCGTTTATGAAGAAAAAACAAAAGAATCGGTTTTGGCTAAAATAACGGTTACTAGCGAATCATCTGCTTATAAATTTTATTATGAATTTTATTACTCTGGTGGAGAACTGGTTGCGGCAAATGCAACATCGGACACATCTGTACCTACTGAGCTAAAATATTATTTTAACAATTTAAAGCTCATTAAGTTTGTTGAGAATGGAAAAATAAGTACAACCGAAAATGCATTGAATTCTCCTGAAATCATTAGCATGAGTTCGGATTTTGTTTCGTTTTTTTTAACTATGTTTTTAAAAAGTACTCATTAATACCCAAAAATTACCATGGACCTGACACTCAAAATCTGGCGTCAAAAAGATGCAAAAAGTAAAGGCAAGTTTGAAAC